>JBQTIC010000099.1:0-37481 GCA_052388435.1 Chromatiales bacterium
GAGAGCCTGGCAACGCCAGCGCAATGCCGCACGACACGGCATCGACTGGACGTTTACCCGCCAAGCTGCAGATCGAAAACTCGCCCGCCATTATGTTTCGTAATTAACGTGTTGCTGTACTAGTCGCGCGCGACGGCGATGCTCTCTTTGATCATTATCGACACAGCCTCGAGACTCTGGGACACCATGGGGGCATGCTCGGGCTGATATTCGCCAAGGCTCAGAACAAGTTTCAGGATCCTGCCAAGTTGCGCCGCGTGATCGTCGACCTCATCGACAAAGAGAACTGGTCGGTGATGAGCGCGGACGTGAAGGGTGATGCCTACGAAGGCCTGTTGGAGAAGAATGCGCAGGACTTAAAGTCCGGAGCCGGGCAGTACTTCACGCCTCGTGCGCTTATTCATGCGATGGTGGACTGTATTGCGCCCGAGCCCGGTGAGACGATTTGCGACCCGGCCTGTGGTACTGGTGGGTTTCTTTTCATAGCGCACAACTATCTGATCGAGCACTACCCTAATCTCACCAAGGAAGAGAAACGCCGCCTCAAGGACGGTGCCTTCCGGGGTTGGGAGCTGGTGCAGAGCACTGCGCGGCTGGCTGCGATGAACCTGATGCTGCACGGGATCGGCTCCGATGAGAGCGTGCCGATCACTGTGATGGATGCGCTCGCTGCGGATCCCGGTGAACGGTTCGAGGTCGTGCTGACTAATCCACCCTTCGGCAAGAAGTCGAGCACGATGATCGTTGGCGAGGACGGCAAGGTTTCTACCGAGAAAGACCTTATCGAGCGGGATGACTTCTGGGCTACCACCTCGAACAAGCAGCTCAACTTTGTGCAGCACATCAAGACGCTGCTCAAGCCGCACGGCCGCTGTGCGGTAGTAGTGCCAGACAACGTACTTTTCGAAGGCGGCGCCGGGGAAACTATCCGCCGCAAGCTGCTTCACGAGTGCGACGTGCACACGTTGTTGCGCCTGCCTACAGGACTATTCTATGCGCAGGGCGTGAAGGCAAACGTCCTGTTCTTTGATAAGAAACCTGCGTCTGAAACGTCGTGGACCAAGAGGCTCTGGATCTACGACTTGCGCACCAACAAGCACTTCACGCTCAAAACCAATCCCCTCAAGCGCGAAGATCTGGACGAGTTCGTCACCCTTTACAATCCCGCTAATCGCCACGACCGCAGGCCCACCTGGAGCGAGTCCAGCCCCGACGGCCGCTGGCGCGTCCACACCTACGATGAAGTCACCGCGCGTGACAAGGCGAGCCTTGACATCTTCTGGCTCAAGGACGAAAGCCTTTCGGGATCCGAGAATCTCCCGCCGCCCGACATGATTGCGCAAGAGATCGTCGACGACCTGGAGGCCGCTCTCGAGCAGATGCGCGAGATCGCGGCTGATGTCGGTAGCGGGAATAGTGGAAACGAGGTGGCGCGATGAGCGCTTTAACACGGGGGATCAAACCGGGACCTGCCACAGTGCTGTTGAGCAGCCTGGTGTTGCTTGGGTTTCCTGACGTAGTGCTGGCATTCAAACTACAGCCAGAAGTTACAGAGAATGAGGGGCGTATCCGCCGGCTGGAGGAGGGCAGGTTTGGCAGGTTCGTGGATGCCACCGCGGAATTCGTGATCAAGCACTTTACGTCCCCCGTCCACGAGGAGATCACTCACCGCATCTATGGCTGTGAGCTGTCCCACCCTGTGTGTGACGAAGGCGGCGATCTGTATCGTTACGCGCCCGATGCCATCATTGCGGGCGTGCGTTGGAATGACAACCCGCCGTTTTCGCTGGATGATGATACGAAGAAAAATATCCCTTCTTGTAAGCACGACTTCACAGCGTTCAAGTTGCCAAATTTCGCGAAGTGCTGGGTCGACGTATTTAGAGACGCCGAGAAACATGCCTCTAGGCGGCATTATCGAGCCCGGCCGACGGGTTCTCAGTACGCTCTGTTATATCGGGTCCACTTCGGCGACATGCAGTTTCTGCACTCCATGGCCTCATGGGATGGGGAATTGGCTAAAGATACAAGATCACGTGTGATGATGTGGGCGGAGTTCTCCTACCGGTTTGCCAGGGGCGAGATCCCGCACAACGTGGAGCTCCGAAAAACCGGGATCGCGGGGATGGAGAAGGTCTTTCAGAACTACAACTGGACGCCCGAGCGGCTCTTCACAATGGACGACACTACCTTCAGGACACCCGACCTGATGCGCCAGATGGCGTTTGGTAGCCTCTTGCACATGATCCAGGACAGCTTTTCCAAGGCGCACGTCAATCGGGAACCGTCGAACGGTACCTACTGCGAGCAGGCCCCCGACCAGCTCAAGCCGGGCGGTATTGGGATGTTCTATGCGTTCAACAACCAAAGCTCCTCGAAACACGGGGAGAAAGATTCTCAAGACGGATTCGAAGTACACATGCGTTCAATTACACCCAACGTTGTGACAGTCGGAAAGACGGTATTGAAGTACTTCAACGAGGGGAAGTCCTGGGAGGATTTCAAGAAATACATGGACTGCACGTACGAACTTGTGGACGAGGACATCCCTGCTGAGGCCGGGATCGACTACGAAAAGTAATAACACAGTTGCCTCCCACTGCAATCGTAGAACGTGAACGCGAAGGTTTCCGCCTCTTGATGCCCCCTTCATTTGGGAATGGGAATCCATTTTTGCCTCCTAGCAGGCTGCTGAAAAATGACGTTTCGAGCGCGGATTGTGGCCGCGGGTCAGTGTTCTAACGGCGATGGATGACATGTTCGTCGAGAAAGTGATCATCGTGGCCTCGTTTATCGGGCGGTTGGCGCGTAATGCGCGGATCAATCCCTGGCCTTCACGCCGGCCGTGGCGGGGCCAGCAATCGCCGCAACCGAATGAGGTGGTAACCGGCCATGGTCAAGACGAATTGAAACCCCACGCGCAGCCGTCCTCGCCGCTTGGTCTTCTCAATGGGCCCGACGGTCTTGCCCCAGCCGAAGGGTTCCTCCACCCGTTTGCGAATGCACTGGCTTATTTCGTAGCCTTCGTGGCGCGTGGTACGCGCATCGATGGCCGAGCCACCTGGCCGGTTGAGGTTCTGCGCGACATGCGGGGTAATGTCGCGCTTGCGCAAGGCGGCCACGAAATCCTGCGTATCGTAAGCACGGTCAGCGCCGAGTGTCTAAGGCCTGTTTGCTCCTCTTCAACATATCCAGTGCCGCGGAGCGCTCGGCATACCCCTCGGCCGGCGTCACCGCGGCGTTGACCACCCGCCCGTTGCGATTCTCCATGAGGATGTGCCCGGCGTAGCAAAGCTGGGCTTCCTGCCCTTTGCTCTTGCGATACAGCCGGCAGTCCGGATCGGTGCTGCGCGCATGCGTAGCGTTGGCGCGCTCCTGTCCACGGAAATCCCGCTCGCCGTTGCGCCCGCCACTGGCGTCATCGTCATCACCGTCTTTGCGCCGAAAGCTCTTGTGCGAGGCCCACGCCTCTATCAAGGTGCCGTCCACGCTGAAGTGCTCGTCAGAGCTCAGGTTGGCAGCTTCGGCCTGCTTGAGCACCGCGTGGAAGAACGCGGTGTCGATCTCTCCGTCCAGCAGCCGCTCGCGGTTCTTCGAGAACGTCGAGGCATCCCACACCGGCTCATCGGCCGACAGTCCCACCAACCAGCGGAACAGCAGGTTGTAGTCCAGCTGCTCCATCAGCAGCCGCTCCGAGCGGATGGAGTAGAAGCTTTGCAGCAGCAGCGCCCGGATCAGACGCTCCGGCGCTATCGAGGGGCGGCCCCCTTCGGCATACAACGCTTCAAACCGTCGCGACAGCTTGGCCAGCGCCTCATCCACCATCGTGCGCACCGGGCGCAGCGGATGGCTCTTCGGCACGCGCGCATCCAGCGACACGTAACTGAACATGTTGTCTTGTCGGATGTCGGCTCCACCCATCGCGCTTTTCCTCGTCATCGGGGTGCTCTGCGATCGGATCGGCCGATTTCAACAAAGTTCATGACTTTTTCAGCAGCCTGCTAGAACCTGCCGTAGTAGCCCTCTTTGAGAGCGTCGAACAGATTGGCAGCGGTGTGCACCTCGCCGTCGTATTCGATCTCCTCCTCCCCCCTGGCTTCCACGACGCTTCCGTCCTCCAGTGTGAAGCGGTAGATCGTGTTTGCGAGATCCGCCTGCCTGACCAACACGCCCTGGAAGACCTCCGGGTTGAAGCGGAATGTCGTGCAACCTTTGAGCCCCTGCTGGTGACCGTAGAGATAAATCTTCTTGAAGTCCTCGAAAGGATACTCGGTCGGCACATTGGCCGTCTTGGAGATCGAGGAATCGACCCAGCGTTGCGCCGCGGCCTGGATGTCGACGTGCTGCCTCGGGGTGATGTCGGAGGCGGTCACGAAGTAGTCGGGCAAACGCTCCTCCGACCGGTCTGAACCCGGCATGGCCTTTGGGTTCACCAGCGTGCGGTACGCCAGCAACTCGAAGGAGTAGACGTCCAGGGTATCTTTAGTCTTTCTGCCCTCACGGATGACGTTGCGCACGTAATGATGCGCGAAGCTCGGCTCGATACCGTTGCTGGCATTGTTGGCCAGCGACAGCGAGATGGTGCCGGTCGGAGCGATGGAGCTGTGGTGCGTGAAGCGCGCGCCCACGCCTGTCAGTTCAGCGACAAGTTCCAGCACCTCGTCGGCGATGCGCTGCATATGGCGGCTATAGCGCGCGTGCAGGACCTTGCCTGCCACGCAATCCCCCTCGCGGTAACCGTCCCGTCCCAGCTCCGGCCGCCGCCGCAGCATGTCGGCTGTGACGGCGAACGTCTCTTCCATGATCGGCGCCGGCCCCTTCTCCTTCGCCAGTTCCAGGGCGACCTCCCACCCGATCAGCGCCAGTTCCCGCGTCACCTGCTCGGTAAACTTCAACGACTCCGCAGCGCCGTACTGCATGCGCAGCATGGTGAGCGTCGAGCCCAGGCCGAGATAACCCATGCCATGCCGGCGCTTGCGCCGGATCTCCCCGATCTGCGGCGCGAGCGGCAGACCGTGTACGTCCACCACGTTGTCCAGCATGCGGGTAAAGACGCGCACGACCCTGCGGAACTGCTCCCAGTCAAAGGCCGCCCGTTCGGTAAAGGGCTCGCGCACGAACCTCGTGAGATTCACCGAACCCAGCAGACAGGAACCGTACGGCGGCAGAGGCTGCTCACCGCAGTTATGTGCGCGCAACCCGTTGGCATCGAATGCATGAATTCCCGGCACGCGCACGTCGTAAACGTGTTCGACGCCATCTGGAGTTACGCTACGCACCCGTGCCGTATAGCGCTCGCGATTGAGTCCTCGCTTGTAGGACTTGAGCGCATTAGCAAGGCGCGCAGCCTTGTCAGAGTCCGCAAACCCCACCCGCTCATGGAAACAAAAAAGGCTCTCGCCGCTGATGACCAATTCATGCTGTGCCCTGGTCGAGTAGATCGCTACGCCACCCTTGCCGTCCGGGAGCGTTGCGGTACCTTCCTGGCGACGATTCCTATATATCGTGGACGCAATACCCAGACGCAACAGCATTCGCTGCACCGCCTGCAGGCGGGTAAAATCTGACTGCGCCAAGCGCACGCTGACACCCTTGCTCTGTATACCTTGTACAGATCCGTCGGTATCGAACAATCCGCGCAAGAACCCGCAACAGAAGGTGCTTGAACCTTTCTCAAGCGCCGCTGAGATGACTTTGTATCCCGGTTGCATACTGAGTTCTTCAGCAAGTGCTTTGATTGCCCGCAACACCAGGCGGTGTTCATTGCGGCCCGGGATTTCACGCCAACCCGCGAAATCGGCGCGCTGCGGCAGCGTCTTAGCAGCTCTTAGCGCTTCAGCCATCACAGCACGTGGTCCGTCGCCAACACCGATCGCATCACTGTTAACCGCGTTTGCCGCGCACCATACGGACAGTACGGCATCATCCGCCTTGAGCACTCCGTCACCTACCAGCAGACCAATCAGATACCCCTCCTCGAAGGTGTACGAACCGGACCACTCGGCATTGTTACGATGGTCACTGAGCTGGACACGATCCCCTGGTACCAACTCGGCCGCTGCGCACCATTCCGTATCGGCTACGTAAGGAGTAAATCGACAAACTCGTCGCACGCGGTGATCAGCCGTCAGCCTTAGCGTGTAGCCCTCGTCGGTTTCGAGACGAACAACCTCTCTTGTCGCCGTTCGGAAAAAGCCTTCCGGGCTCGTCGGATAGTCGGTGCCATCGACGCGAGCAACAAACGCCCTACCGATCAGATTCCGCACCTGCTCTGGTCCGTCGCTTGTGTGGACCCAAGTGTCAGCTGTTACGCAGGGGTTGGTGGCGCGAATGTCCTCACAGAACCAGTTATTATTTTCGTCGTTGACCCGATCGATAAGGATGAATCCGGGCTCCGCGTAGTCATACGTAGAACGCATGACCAGATCCCACAGCGTGCGTGCCTGCACCGTACGGTAAACGCGGCAGGCGACCAGTCCGCGGTTATTGACCACGTATCCTTCCGTCACCGGCCACTCACGCCATATCACTTGGCTCCGATCATCCAGATCGACGCCGGCAGCGTGCGCATCGGCGGCGCTGAGCGGAAACGCAAGCGGCCATGCTGTATCGTCCTTCACCGCCTGCATGAAGTCGTCGGTCACCAGCAGCGAGAGGTTGAACTGGCGCAGCCGGCCGTGCTCGCGCTTGGCGTGGATGAAATCCATCACATCGGGATGGCCGATATCGAATGTCGCCATCTGCGCGCCGCGCCGTCCCCCGGCGGAGGACACCGTGAAACACATCCGGTCATAGATATCCATGAATGACAGCGGCCCGGACGTGTATGCGCCCGCGCCGCTCACATACGCGCCCCGGGGCCGCAGCGTCGAGAACTCGTAGCCAATGCCGCATCCCGCCTTCAGGGTCAGGCCCGCTTCGTGCAACTTGCGCAGGATGTCGTCCATCGAGTCGTGGATGGCGCCCGACACCGTGCAGTTGATGGTGGAGGTCGCCGGCTTGTGCACGCCCGCGCCGGCGTTGGAGACGATGCGGCCGGCCGGTATCGCGCCGTGCTGCAAGGCCCAGAGAAACTCGCCGTACCAGTGCTCCCGCAGATCGGGGGTGGCTTCGACCTCTGCGAGCGTGCGCGCGACGCGGCGCCAGGTGTCGTCGATGCTCTGATCGATCGGCGTGCCCTGCTTGTCCTTCAGTCGGTATTTGCTGTCCCAGATGTCCAGCGCCGCCGCCTGCGGCGCGATCGCCCGTTGCCCCACCAACTGTACTCTTGCACTTTTCATCTTTACCCCGTCACGGTACGGAGAACCTCCGGTTACGCTCCCATCGATCTTGAACGCCGGGCGCGACGGCGGCAAGAATAATCTTCGCGAGTTCATTGCTGTCATTGCTTCGTTGATCGAGATCAAGGGGCACAATCGTCGACGTGACACGAACAGATGACGACGCCTTCATCTCTCACGCCCGGAGCGTGCCGGCGGGCGCGCGGCGGCCAGAGAGCTTCGTGGCTATTGGAGATTGCCCGGCAAGCGGATAACTGCGGTTGACAGCTTGCCGTCGGGCAGCAGCTCCAGGCGGCGGTAGCCGGGTGGGAGGTCGTCGCGCTGGTATTGCGTCGCGGCGGGCTTGAACTGTACGCAGGTCGAAGGCACTGCCCAGAACCACACGCCGTTGCGGCGCTGCTCGAATTCCTGGTGGATGTGGCCCCAGACCACCGCACGCACCTGTGGGTGTTTGTCTACCACCACCAGGAAGTCGGCCGCATCTGTTACCCCCATCGCGTCCATCCACGGACTGCCGATCGGCAGCGGCGGGTGATGCAGGCACACCAGCGTCGGCGCATCCGGCTCGCCCGACATCATGATATCAAAGCGCCGCAGCCGATCCTCGCCGAGGCGCCCTGCCTCCCAGTCCGGCACGTGCGTGTTGAGGAACACGACGTGCCATACGCCGAGTTTCAGGCTCTCGGTGACATGCACGCGCGGACCGGTCAGCGCACGACTCATTGCCGCTGGTGAATCGTGATTGCCGGGGATGCAGTAGACGGGAGCGCCGAGCTGCTCGAATGTTGCGCGCAGTGCGGCATAGGAGTCCTCGGTGCCGTCGTGGCTGAGGTCGCCCGTCGCCAGGACGGCATCGATTCTTCGTTCCTGTTGCTTGAGGTGTCGCACCACCTGCGCGAGCGAGTGGCGCGGGTTGACGCCGTCGAGCTCGGCGTCAGGATTGGTGCTGTAATGCGTGTCGCTGAGCTGGATGAGCCGGAGCGGCTCGCTCTGCGCGCCTGCCCTTTCAATGAAGGCTTCGGGTTGCACGGCGATCAGTTCCTCACGGGCAGCAAACGGATACGCCGCCCTGTGTTGACGCGGCGTACACTCAGCAGGATCAATACCGGATTCCGGCTTTTTCCGGAATGATGGATACCAGCCATGAGCAACAAGACTATCACGCTGACCGATGAACTTTACGCCTACCTGCAGGCGGCTTCGCTGCACGAGCCCGCGGTGCTGCGCCGCCTGCGCGAGGAGACCGCGAAGCTGCCCATGGCCAACATGCAGATCGCCCCCGAGCAGGGCCAGTTCATGGGGCTGCTGGCGAAGCTGATGGGGGCGCGGCGGACGCTCGAGATTGGCGTCTTTACCGGCTACAGCGCCATCGCCGTCGCCCTGCAGTTGCCGCCAGACGGCCAGGTCACCGCCTGCGACGTGAGCGAGGAATGGACCGCGATCGCCCGCCGCTATTTCGAGGAGGCCGGCGTTGCCGCTAAGATCGATCTGCGCATCGCGCCGGCGCTGGAGACACTGGACGCGCTGCTGGCGCAAGGCGAGGCCGGCCGCTTCGATTTCACTTTCATAGACGCCGACAAGGAAAACTATCAAAACTACTACGAGCGGGCGCTCGAGCTGCTGCGGCCGGGGGGGCTCATCGTCGCCGACAACGTGCTATGGGATGGCAAGGTGGCCGATCCGGCGGAGAAAGACAGCGCGACCACGGCGCTGCGCGCTTTTAATACCCGGCTGCACGGCGACGACCGCGTGGTGTTGAGCATGCTGCCGCTAGCCGATGGCATCACCCTTGCCTTGAAGCGCTAGAGGGATATTTCCGCAATTCATGGTCGAGATACTCCCCGTTGACCACAATACGTAGTGGTTGACGTCTCCTGTCGCGTCCTTTCTCCCACCCTCCTTTTCTCATAACCCGCGAATCCGGTAGGGCTTTCCACACTTGTCCCCAGCCAGTCCCCATAATCTTAACCTTGTGTGCACAGACTATTTCACAACATATTGTGGTTTCAACTTTTCTTGACCACATTACTTTGCGGTGTTATAGATATTAATACGTATCAGCCGCCAGAGCTGGCCGGGGAGATCGGCAGCCCGCTCCCAGCACAAGAACCACCATCAGGAGGGAAGGCAGATGGCTTTTGAGGTTCCCGCTCCGTCTTCGGTCGCCAACGCAGTCAGCACCCCACCCGGACCTGCCGATTCAAGCCCTGCACTGGATACCGAGCTCAGCGCCACGATGCCCGGCCAGTTCCGCGTCATCCGCCGCAACGGCAAAGTGACCGCGTTCGACCGCGACAAGATCAAGGTCGCCATGACCAAGGCTTTCCTGGCCGTGGAGGGCGGGAACGCGGCAGCCTCGACCCGCATCCATGAGACCGTGGAGAGTCTGACCGACCAGATCGTCAGGGCCATCACCCGGCGTCTGCCCGGCGGCGGCACCATCCACATCGAGGACATCCAGGATCAAGTCGAGTTGGCCCTGATGCGTGCCGGTGAACACAAGGTGGCGCGCGACTACGTGCTGTACCGCGAAGAGCGCGCGCGTCAGCGCGCGGCCGTCCGCACGCTGGCCGGGGGCGAGATGCAGGTGCCCGCCCTCCACGTCACTACCGACACCGGCGAGAAACGGCCGCTCGATGATTCGCGCATCAAGCGCCTGGTGATCGAAGCCTGCGAAGGCCTGCCGGAAACCGATGCCCTCCGGGTGCTGGAGGAGACTAAGCGCAATCTCTTCGATGGGGTGGCCGAGAGAGACGTCGCCAAGGCGCTGGTAATGAACGCTCGGATGTTCATCGAGAAGGAGCCCAACTACGCCAATGTCGCGGCGCGCCTGCTGCTCGATGCGCTGCGCCACGAGGCGCTTTCCTTTGTCAGCGGCCGGCCGGTTTCGGCGACACAGATGGAGATGGCGCAGAGCTACCCCGAATACTTCAAGGCCTACGTCCGGCGCGCCATCGATCTCGAGCTGATGGATCCGCGGTTGCGCAACTATGACCTGGACCGGCTCGGCAAGGCGCTCAAACCCGAACGCGACTTTCAGTTTACGTATCTCGGACTGCAGACGCTCTACGACCGCTATTTCTTGCATTCACGCGGCACCCGCTTCGAGCTCCCGCAGGCTTTCTTCATGCGCGTGGCTATGGGGCTGGCGATGAACGAGCTCGAGCCGGAGAGGCGCAGCATCGAGTTCTACGACCTGCTCTCCTCCTTTGACTTCATGAGTAGCACGCCGACGCTGTTCAACAGCGGTACGCTGCGCCCGCAGCTCTCCTCGTGCTACCTCACGTCCGTGCCGGACGATCTGGACGGGATCTTCGGCGCCATCAAGGACAACGCCCTGCTGTCCAAGTTCGCGGGGGGTTTAGGCAACGACTGGACGCCGGTGCGCGGCATGGGTGCGCACATCAAAGGCACCAACGGCAAGTCCCAGGGCGTGGTGCCGTTCCTCAAGGTGGCCAGCGACACCGCTGTGGCTGTGAATCAGGGAGGCAAACGCAAGGGCGCCGTGTGCGCGTATCTGGAGACCTGGCACATCGACATCGAGGAGTTCCTCGAACTGCGCAAGAACACCGGCGATGACCGCCGCCGCACCCATGACATGAACACCGCGAACTGGGTACCCGACCTCTTCATGAGGCGGGTGTGCGAGGACGGCGAGTGGACGCTGTTCTCGCCCGATGAAACCCCGGATCTGCACGATCTGGTAGGTGCCGCGTTCGAGGAGCGCTACGTGCATTACGAGGAGAAGGCGCGGCGCGGCGAGATGAAGGTCCACAAGCGCCTCCGTGCGAACGACCTCTGGCGGAAGATGCTCGGCATGCTCTACGAGACCGGACATCCGTGGATCACCTTCAAGGATCCCTGCAACGTCCGCTCGCCACAGCAGCACATTGGCGTCGTGCACAGCTCCAATTTGTGCACGGAGATTACGCTCAACACCTCGGCGAACGAGATCGCGGTCTGCAATCTCGGCTCCGTGAACCTCGCCAACCACACGTCAGCGCAGGGCCTCAACCTGCCCAAGCTCGAGAAGACCGTGCGCACCGCGATGCGCATGTTGGATAACGTCATCGACGTCAACTACTACAGTGTCGCCCCCGCTCGCAGCTCCAACCTTCGCCACCGGCCGGTCGGCTTGGGGCTGATGGGCTTCCAGGATGCACTCTACGAGCTGCGCATCCCCTACGAGTCGATGGAGGCGGTGGCGTTCGCGGACCGCTCCATGGAGGCGCTCAGCTATTTCGCCATCCACGCCTCGACCGAGCTCGCGGAGGAGCGTGGAATCTACTCGACCTCCCAGGGCTCGCTGTGGAGCCAGGGCGTGCTGCCGCTCGACTCCATCGCCAGTCTCGAGCAGGCCCGCCGCGGCTATCTCGAGGTCGACCGCAGCAGCACGCTCGACTGGGATACGCTGCGCGAACGCGTGCAGCGCGTCGGCATGCGCAATTCCAACACCATGGCGATCGCCCCCACAGCCACGATCTCCAACATCTGCGGCGTCGCGCAGTCGATCGAGCCGACCTATCAGAACCTGTACGTGAAATCGAACCTCTCCGGCGAGTTCACGGTAGTCAACCCGTATCTCGTGCGAGATCTCAGGAAGCTCGGCCTGTGGGATGAGGTGATGGTCAACGATCTGAAGTATTACGACGGGTCGCTTTCGCGCATCGATCGCATTCCCGAAGAGCTGAAGAAGCTCTACGCCACCGCCTTCGAGATTGATCCGCGCTGGCTGGTCGAGGCGGCATCCCGCCGGCAGAAATGGATCGACCAGGCACAGTCGCTCAACCTCTACATGGCCGAGCCGAACGGCAAGAAGCTCGACAACCTCTACAAGCTGGCGTGGGTGCGCGGGCTCAAGACCACCTATTACCTGCGCTCGATCGGCGCCACGCACGTGGAGAAGAGCACCCTGCATGAGGGCAAGCTGAACGCGGTGAAGAACGCCGAGCTCGACGTGGAACCGGCACCGGAGACCTGCCTCATCGGCGATCCGACGTGCGAGGCCTGCCAGTAGGCAAGGGCGCACGACATGGCCGACACCATACGCGGAAGAGTCTTGCGCATTGTCGATGGCGGCCGCTTCGACATGGAGGTGCGCTACGTCAGCAGCAGCAACAGGCATACGTATCGGCCCGTGGAACGGGTCCGGCTCGCCAATGTCGATGCCCCGCGACTCGACACGCAGGCCGGCCAGTCGCGCCGCACGATACTCGCCGCGCGCCTGAGCGGTCGGGAAGTGAGGTGCTTCGTTCATGATCGCGACATCGACGAGCAGATCATCGCCACGGTCACGATCGTCAACGGCGGCCTCGAACAACGAATGGCAGGTTAACGTTGCAAGGGGGGGCTATGTTGAACTGGGATGATCCTGTCGCGCGCTTCAGTCAGGCGCAGTCCGTCAATCCAGCCGCCGCTGCGGTTGCGGTCCGGGAGAGCGGTGGGTTGTATGCGGTGTCTGGTTGCGAAACGACGGCGCGTCTCTCGCATTCGAACACCCGTGAAGCGGCCGATGAGGTCAAGGGCAACCACGGTGTGACCGGCCTCGAACAGGTAGAGTTCGGCGCCCGCCGCCTGGCGGTGGACGACAAGCGCATGATCAACGGCCGCGCCGACGTCAATCAGCTCGTCCCGTTCAAGTACAGGTGGGCCTGGCAGAAATATCTGGATGCCTGCGCTAACCACTGGATGCCACAAGAGATCAACATGAACGCCGACATCGCCCTGTGGAAGGATCCGCTGGGCTTAAGCGAGGACGAGCGTCTCATTGTCAACCGCAACCTCGGCTTCTTCTCGACCGCCGACTCGCTGGTGGCGAACAACCTCGTGCTGGCGGTCTACCGCCATATCACCAATCCGGAGTGCCGCCAGTATCTGCTGCGCCAGGCCTTCGAGGAGGCGTTGCACACCCACGCCTACCAGTACTGCGTGGAAAGCCTCGGCCTGGATGAGGCGGAGGTGTTCAACATGTACCGCGAGATCCCCTCGGTGCATGACAAGGCGTCGTGGGCCATGCGCTTCACCGAGAGCCTGGGTGACCCCGAGTTTCACACCGGCACGATGCAGGCCGACCAGCGCCTGCTCCGCGACCTGATCGCCTTCTATGTCGTCTTCGAGGGCATCTTCTTCTACGTCGGTTTCGTGCAGGTGCTGTCAATGGGCCGTCGCAACAAGATGACGGGCGTAGCCGAGCAGTTTCAGTACATCCTGCGCGATGAGTCGATGCACATGAATTTCGGCATCGACGTCATCAACCAGATCAAGATCGAGAACCCGCGCCTGTGGACGGCAGAGTTGCGCAAGGAGGTCACGGAGATCATCCAGGCAGGCGTGGAGTTGGAGCTCGCTTATGCCCGCGACACGATGCCGCGCGGCGTGCTGGGTCTGAATGCGGGGATGTTCAAGGAATATCTGCACTTCATCGCCAACCGCCGCTGCGCCCAGATCGGCCTGCCGGAACAATATCCCGGCGCGAGCAACCCCTTCCCCTGGATGAGCGAGGTCATCGACCTCAAGAAGGAGAAGAACTTCTTCGAGACCCGCGTGACCGAGTACCAGACCGGCGGGAAGCTGACTTGGGACTGATGCGAGCGCAACGCATTAGGTTACTCGCACGTCACGGGCACCTGCAGTACGCGGGCGATGGCGTCGAGCCCTGCAGGCGCAAGCTGGAGATCGGCGACTCCGTGTATCTGAACTGTGAAGGCGTGCTGTTCGCGGTCAGGCTTACCGAGCACCATCACGGTAAGTGCAAGGGTGTGGTCAGTGGCCATTACAACCAGGAATTGTTTGCCGGCAGAGAGATCGAGTTTGAGGCGGACGACATCTACGTCGTTAACAAGGCGAATTAGGGAGCCTCTGATCACCCCCGCGCGGACGCGACGGCGGCTCGCCGGGATGAATGACGCGCAGTGAGTGGCGCCGTGGATTGGAGATACACAGACGACGGGCGAAAAAGTGACGCGCAGCGTCGTTGCTCGGGAAGCTGCGCAGCGCGGGCCGTCGCGCACCTTCGGGGCACCTGTTCCGCCCTGCGGCGCGCCGCCCGCGCTCACGAGAGCGGTTAATCATAGATTGCTGTGGGGATTGCGGTTTGGTAGGCGACCGCAGGCTAGGCGTCCGGTTAGCTGTCCGGACGCCCTTTTCTTCCCTGTGTGTCATCCAATTGCAATATGACAGGTGTACAAGCGCAAAGATGACAAGGGTTCCGGGAAGATGGCGACAGTGAGGAAACTGGCTGTTGCGGGCGAGCCGGCAGCCGGAGCGGAACGCCCGGAGCCGCTGCTGGCGTTAGACTCGCCAGCCAGAGATTTGAACGTCGAAGATCTGGTGCTCTGCCACCGGCTGGCACTCGACTTTGGCATCGAAGCCGCCCTGCGTGCCCTGGAAAGTATTACAAGAGGTCCCGTCGAATAACGGAGCCCGGCCCCGGCCCTCCGCTCATCCTCGTTCCGCCGCCCGCGCCGCAGACAACGACAAATAGCCGGCCGCACAGCAGGTAGTGGGTCAGTTGACCCACTACCCAACAGCATCCCTTTTATCTCAACCCGCCGCGCCAGCCACTGCGGCGAAAGCTATTCCTCCAGCCGCCATGTTGCCCCGGCCTGCCCAGCCGTCTTGAAGCGTAATCCGTCCACGGAGACGGCGCTGCAGCACCCCCGTTAATGATGCAGTCGGAATCAGCCCGCGCGCCGCAGCGCCTCGATCCGCTCCTCGATGGGCGGATGGCTCATGAACAGGCGCTTGAGGCCCCCACCAACGTTGCCGGAGATACCGAAGGCCTGCATTTGCTTCGGGAGCTGCGGCGGCTGATGCAGCGCCTGCAGCCGCTGCAGGGCACCGATCATCTGCTCGCGACCAGCAAGTCGCGCACCACCCGCATCGGCGCGGAACTCGCGCCGGCGACTGAACCACATGACGATCATGACGGCAAGGATGCCGAACAGGATCTCCATCACCAGCGTCGTGACCCAGTAGGCGGGACCATAGCCACCCCCAGCACTGCGCGACAGCGCTCGATCGACCACGAAGCCGACCACGCGCGCGAGGAACACGACGAATGTGTTCACCACACCCTGGATCAGCGCCAGAGTCACCATATCGCCGTTGGCGACGTGCGACACCTCGTGGCCCAGGACCGCCTCCACTTCGTCCTTGTCCATCGAATGCAGCAGACCCGTGCTCACGGCTACCAGCGCCTTGTCCTTGTTCCAGCCGGTGGCGAAGGCATTGACATCAGGGTTGTCGTAGACCGCCACCTCCGGCTTGCCGATGCCGGCGGTGCGTGCAAGTCTGGACACCGTATCGAGGAGCCAGTGCTCGGCTGTCCCCGAAGGCCGCTCGATGACGCGGGCACCCGTCGCCATCTTCGCCATGGTCTTCGACATGAGCAGCGAGATGAACGAGCCGGTCATGCCGATGACGGCCGACGCGGCGAGCAGCCCGCCGAGATTCAGATCGACGCCCTGCTGGTAGAGAAAGCGTTCCAGCCCCAGCACTTTGAGCGCAATCGAGATGACAACCAGTACGGCCAGGTTGGTGGCCACGAACAGTGCGATACGCTTCACTTGCTATTCTCCTCTCTGGTGTTTCCCGCGCCAGTCGCCTGTGACAAACAGGCAGCTACTGAGACGCTATTTCTATAGTCGAGTTCAGCGGACGCAATGGCAAATTCCGAATTGACGCTCAAGGAGTTCACACTTGTGCCGATACGCTGAATTGGAACGGATTCCCCTCCCCTCCCTGGTCCGTTCCACTCCGCCGGGGCGCCCCACGCCCCGGCACCTTTTCTTCAGAATCCGTCGTAACCCCATATATATATTACGCTTAGTCGTCCTATCTCAGATGAATTCTAGGTGCCAGAGTTACGGCTGAAGCACCTCCATCCGGTCCACCCGCTGGTAGCCACGGGGCAGGCGGTTGCCGCGGCGCCCGCGCTGACCGCGATACCCGTTGAGATCGGACCCCTTGAACGTAACAAAACGTTGACCGGCGTGCACACGCAGCCCGGCGCCAGCCGGCACGACAGCGATGGCGAGCACATACTCCTCCCGCGCCGCACAATCTGCGGCGGCGATACCCACCAGCTTCAGGCCTTTGCCCCGGGCCAGTACCGGCAGGCCCCTCAGCGGGAAGAGCAGCATCCGTCCCTGACGAGTGACCACCGCGAGATCGTCCGTCGAACGATCTGTCACCGGCGCCGGACACACAACCGCGACGCCCCGCGGCACGTGGAGCACGAGCTTGCCGACCTTGTTCTTTGCGTAAAGGTCCTCGAGCTTCGCCAAAAATCCGTAGCCGGCGTCCGATGCGAGCACGTAGTGCGCCTCCGGCGTGCCCAGCATGGCGCCGGCGAAGCTCGCACCGTCCGGGGGCGTGAGCTTGCCGGACAACGGTTCGCCAAGGCCGCGCGCCGAGGGCAGCGTGTGCACCGGCAGCGAGTAGCAGCGCCCCGTCGAGTCGATGAACACCGCCGTCTGATTTGAACGCCCGAAGCTGTGCGACTGGTAGCCGTCGCCCTCCCGATAGCCCAGCGCGAGCGGGTCGATATCGTGTCCCTTGGCTGCGCGCACCCAGCCCTTGTGGGACAGCACCACGGTGATCGGCTCGGAAGGGACGAGCGCCGTCTCATCGAGCGCCTGCGCCTGTTCGCGCTCGACAATCGGCGAGCGGCGTTTGTCGCCGTAAGTCTCTGCGTCGGCGCGAATCTCGCTCTTCACCAGCGTGCGCAGCCGCGCCCGGGAGCCGAGAGTCTTCTCCAGCGCCTCGCGTTCCGTGGTCAGTTCCTGTTGCTCGCCGCGGATCTTCATCTCCTCGAGCCGGGCGAGGTGGCGCAGTTTCAGATCCAGGATCGCGTCGGCCTGCTCTGCCGAAAGCTTGAACCGCTTCATCAGCACCGTTGTGGGATCCTCCTGCTTGCGAATGATGGCGATGACCTCATCGAGGTTCAGGTAAGCGATGAGCAGGCCGTCGAGGATGTGCAGGCGGGCGGTTACCTTGTCGAGGCGGTGCTGCAACCGCCGCCGCACTGTCTCGATGCGCAATTCCAGCCATTCGGCGAGCAGCGTCCTGAGATCCTTGACTTGCGGCAGCCCGTTGCCGCCAATGACGTTCAGGTTGATGCGATGGCTGCGCTCGAGATCCGTGGTGGCGAACAGATGCGCCATCAGCGACTCCACTTCGATGCGGCTCGAGCGCGGGACGAGGACAAGACGTATCGGCGTTTCGTGGTCGGATTCATCGCGCAGGTCTTCCAACATCGGCAGCTTCTTGGCACTCATCTGCGCCGCGATCTGCTCCAGTATCCTGGCGCCGGAACTTTGATACGGCAGCGCAGTGATGACGATGTTGCCTTCCTCAACCTCGTAAACGGCACGCATGCGGATAGAGCCCGTTCCGGCCTCGTAGATCTTTCGTATCTCCTTCCTCGGCGTGATGATTTCCGCGCTGCTCGGGAAGTCCGGGCCCGCGATGTGCTTGCACAGATCACGCGCGCTCGCGTTCGGCTGCTCCAGCAAGTGCACGCAGGCGGCGGCGACCTCGCGCAGATTGTGCGGCGGGATATCCGTTGCCATTCCCACGGCAATACCGGTCGTACCATTCAACAGCACCACCGGCAGCCGTGCTGGCAGCACCCTGGGCTCGCTGAGCGTACCGTCGAAGTTGGGCACCCAGTTGACAGTCCCCTGCCCGAGTTCCGACAGCAGCAAATCGGCGTAACGCGTGAGCCGCGACTCCGTGTAACGCATGGCGGCAAACGATTTGGGGTCATCGATCGATCCCCAGTTTCCCTGACCGTCGATGAGCGGATAACGATAGGAGAAGGGCTGCGCCATGAGCACCATGGCCTCGTAGCAAGCGGCGTCACCGTGCGGGTGGAACTTGCCGATGACGTCGCCGACCGTACGTGCCGACTTCTTGTATTTCGCGCCGGCACTCAGGCTCAGCTCGGACATGGCGTAGATGATGCGCCGTTGCACCGGTTTCAGACCGTCCGCGAGGTGCGGGAGCGCGCGATCGAGGATCACGTACATGGAGTAGTCCAGGTACGCGCGCTCCGTGAACAGATGCATCGGCTCGCGCTCGACGTTCTCGAAGCGGGCGGCTGTGCTCATGCGGATCTCCTTAAGACAATTGCAATCGGTGCGGTGAAAGACCCGCACCCGGCTCCGCGTCAGGTGCGGATCGAAGACCCCGGTATTTTAGCGGGTTACTGCGCGCGAAACTGTCAGGCGATTACTTCCGCAGGCGTGGCGTAGACAGGCGTCGCGGCAGGCGGCACGGGCGGCGTGACCGCCTGCGCCGTCTTCGCCGGCACGCAGCCCACTATCGCCAGCGTCACCGCGGCGAGGTAAGGCACACTCTGGGCTCCCAGCACCACCGCCCAGAGCAACGCTTCGGCGTTGCCGATACCGAATACCTCAAGCACCGCCGCGAGCGCCATGAGCAGGGCGAGGGCGATCAGCGCCTCCTCGCGCGCCATCGTCAGTCCCTGTACCCAGGCCTGTGTGCTCTCCGACTTCGGCGTGCGCAGGAACGGGCGCGTGCGCGTGCCTATCCCTGCGAAGATTGCCTTGGCGATCGTATGCGTGAGCGCCATGCCTGCAATCGCGGCGCCCAGGCGCTCGCGCCAACCGCACTTCACCCGTGCCCCGTAGAGCGAAAGGTTGTGCAGCAGCTTGAACAGGAAGACTCCGACAGTCGCCACTAGAAAGTCACGCAACGGGAACTCGAAGTGGCGCGGCGAGACGAGCAGGCCAATGCTCCAGAGCACGCCCGCGAAGGTAAAGATGAGGTGCGCGGCATCGGCGAACCAGGGCAGCCAGCCGGTTAAAAAATGGAAGCGCTGACCGGCCGACAGCTTGCCTGCGCGGCCCAAGAGCTCGCGCCAGTGGCCCTTGAGGATTTGCACCGCGCCGTAGACCCAGCGGAAGCGCTGGTTCCTGTAGGCCGTGAACGTGTCAGGTATGAGGCCGCGCCCGAAGACACGATTGACATAGACGGATTCGTTACCGGCAGCAAGCAGCCGCAGACCGAGTTCGGCGTCCTCGCAGATGCACCATTCGCCCCAGCCGCCAACCCGCTCCAGCGCCGCGCGGCGAATGAGCGTCATGGTGCCATGTTGAATGATCGCGTTGCGCTCGTTTCGCTGAACCATGCCAATCTCAAAGAAGCCGTTGTACTCCCAGTTGCACATGGTCTTGAAAGCGCTGCCTTCCCAGGCGCGGTGATCCTGCGGCGCCTGGACAAATCCGACCTGCGGGTGATCAAAATACGGGACCAGCGCGCTGAGCCAGCCGGGCTCCAGAACGTAATCGCTGTCGACAATCCCGATGACTGCGGCATCGGAATGCGTCTCGCGCAGCGCAAAGTTCAGGGCGCCCGCCTTATAACCCGGCCAGTCGTCGAGGTGGAAGAAGCGGAATCGATGCCCAAGCCGCTGGCAATGCTGTTGCACCGGTTCCCAAACCGCCTGGTCCCTGGTGTTGTTGTCGATAACCAGCACCTCGTAATCCTGATAATCGAGGCGCGCCATGCTATCGAGCGTCTCGATGACGACCTCCGGCGGTTCATTGTGTATAGGAAGATGCAGCGAGACCTTCTGGCAAGTACGTCCGGGGTCGATCTGCAGCGGCTGGAACCGGCGGCGCATCCGGGGCTGCCAGAGCATCTCGGCCATTTCCAGGCCGTTCACCAGGACTACCGCTAGCAGGATCCCTTGCGCCGGAAACAGCAGGCTCCAGGTGATGAGGCCAATGCCGGAGAGCTGCCCGGCGACCGGCAGCAGGGCGCTCCACACCAGCGCGGCCGCGCTCATCTGCAGCAGGGAAGCAAAGAACACCCGCCCCGGGAGGCGCACGTCACGACGCCGGCCGCTGAACCAGATGATGGGACCCAGGACCAGCAGCGAGGCGACCAGTGCCTTAGCTCTCCACTGTTCATCCGCGACGATG
Organism: Chromatiales bacterium; assembly: GCA_052388435.1. GTDB lineage: Bacteria > Pseudomonadota > Gammaproteobacteria > JAJPIJ01 > JAJPIJ01 > JBQTIC01. The sequence continues at coordinate 20,234 of JBQTIC010000099.1, forward strand.
TCGCCAACCATCGGGAACTTCGCTTCGCGGTCAGCGGACCACAGACCCCAGTGCGGACCGACGCTGCCCTCCTCCACGCGCTTCCACGCCTGGTCGTAGGCCTCCATGATGAAGTAGTCAATCTTCTGCGCCGTAGCGGCGTTGAGGAACCTCCGGACGAAGCGCGCGGAATTCGTGAGCGAAGGCTTGGCGTCCTCCAGGCGGTTGCCGTCGCTGGGCCAGCCGGCTTCAGCGATCACCACGCGTTTGTTGGGGAATTCGGCCTGCACCTGCTTGAAGCGCGCAATCACCCAGTCCACCGACTCATCGGCCGGCACGCCTTCCCAGTACGGGAGCACGTGAATGGCGATGAAATCGACGGACTTGGCGAGTTCCGGGTACTTGAGCCAGACGTGCCACGGCTCAGCGGTGCTGACCGGCTGGCGCAGCCGCTTGCGCACCTTTCTCAGGTAGAACGAGAGATCCTGCACCGTCAGGTCGCCGCGCAGAATGGTCTCGTTGCCGATGATGACCCGCGACACATTTGGATACTTCCGTGCATTGCGGACGACGTTGACGATCTCGTCGGCGTTGTTCTCCTTGCGCTTGTCGAGCCACGCCCCGGCCATCACCTTCAGGCCGTGGCGTTGGGCCAGTCGCGGCACCCTCTCGAAGCCGTTGGTGGATGAGTAAGTGCGGACCGTCTCGACCTTGCCCCGCAGCCGGCGCAGGTCAGCCTCCAGCTCCTGCTCATTCGGATAAGTGTTCGCGTACGGGCTCTGTCCCGTTTGATAGGGACTGAATGACACGCCACGCATCACGCCTGTCCAGGGTAACTCGGCGACCGGCCGATTGAACCAACTCCACAGGGCAACATGACTGCCCAGCACCAGCACGGTGACGAACAGCGTCGCGCCGACCCCGCGCAGGCGTCGCTGCCAGCCCGCGCCAACTGACTGTGCACCGGCGATCTCCCCACTGAGGAAGCCTTCCCTGAAGAGACCTCTGGAGTCTGCGCAGCCCCCTACTCGCGACGGAACATCAGCATTGGTTCCCAACGTTCAAGCTCCCTTTTTGTTTGCTGGCTCTGTGCCTGCGGCTTACTGTGCACTGCAACAAAAGTGCCTAATTTTACATAACATATTGAATAATATCTACTTTCATGACGCACGGGAAACGTGCCCCGATGCAACGTCGTGACGAACGCGAAAAGTCTCCGGGGAACGCCCTGAATCATCGCTGAATTGCTGCGCCTGCGACGATAGCGCTAAACGGGACGCCCACGCGCGCTGTGCCGGCGTAGGAAATGGAAGACATGTTCACTAGCCTGACGGCTGCGTCTTACGCGGCAACGCGCCGGCGCGGAACTGGCTATATCGTTTAGAAGGGATGGGGCGGCATTCGATGTTGGAGCAGCGCAGGAGCTCGTTCGAGCTTGTCCTGATCGAAGATCGCGGTCGCAACTAAGCTCGCAGGGCAATTTTAAACAGAAGCCCGTCAGCCTTCCGACGGACTTTGCCTTGTCCGTCGGGCAACGTCGATGCAGTAACGCCCACGAGACTCTTGCAGTCCCCTTGCTCACACGCCTGGGGAAGCCATGTCTCCTTTGGTCTCGAGCCAGGTCTTGCGATCGGCGACGCGTTTCCTGGCGAGCAGCATGTCCATCGTCTCGTCGGTCACCTGCGCCTCCTCGATGGTGAGCTGCACGAGGCGGCGGGTGGCGGGCGCCATGGTGGTTTCGCGAAGCTGCAGGGGATTCATCTCGCCGAGCCCTTTGAAGCGCTGCACGGCGACTTTGCCCTTCAACCCCTCCGCCGCAATCCGGTCCTCGACCCCGCGTCTCTCCGCGTCATCGAGCGCATAAAAGACCTCCTTGCCGACGTCGATGCGATAGAGCGGCGGCATGGCCACGAAGATGTGCCCGGCCTCAACCAGCGCGCGGAAATGCCTGACAAAGAGGGCGCAAAGCAACGTCGAGATATGGTGACCATCGGAGTCAGCATCGGCGAGAATACAGACCTTGCCGTAGCGCAGACCTTCGAGACTGCTCAAACCGGGATCGACGCCGATCGCCACCGCGATGTCGTGCACCTCCTGCGACGCCAGCACTTCCGCGGAATCGACTTCCCAGGTGTTGAGGATCTTGCCGCGAAGGGGCATCACGGCCTGAAACTCGCGATCGCGCGCCTGCTTTGCAGATCCCCCGGCGGAGTCGCCTTCAACCAGAAACAGCTCCGTGACGTCCGGGTCCTGCAACGCGCAGTCGGCGAGTTTGCCCGGCAATGCTGGCCCGCCGGTCACGCGCTTGCGCACGACCTGCTTCGCCGACTTCTGGCGGGCAGCGGCGCGTTCGATGGCGATGGCCGCGATCCTCTCGCCGAGTTCCACGCGCTGGTGCAGCCACAAGCTGAGCGCGTCGCGGATCACGCCCGAAACAAATGTCGCGCATTCGCGCGAGGACAGCCGCTCCTTAGTCTGGCCCGAGAACTGCGGGTTCGCGAGCTTCACCGACAGCACGTAGCAGCAGCGGTCGCACACGTCCTCGGCGGTCAGCTTGAGTCCGCGCGGCAGCAGATTGCGAAATTCGCAGAATTCCCGCACCGCGTCGAGCAGCCCCTGCCGCAGGCCGTTGACGTGCGTGCCGCCCTGCACAGTCGGCACGAGATTGACGTAACTCTCCGCCACCGGCTCACCGTCGCCGGGCAGCCAGTGCACCGCCCAGTCTACCGCCTCGTGCTCGCTCTTCCTGTTTCCCATGAAAGGCTCGGGTGGCAGCAGCTCGCAGTCCGACAACGCCTCGGCGAGGTAGGTCCTGAGACCATCCTCGTAGCGCCACGCCTCGCTGTCGCCCGTGCCCTCGTCGTGGAAGGTGACCCGCAGCCCTGAGCACAACACAGCCTTCGCTCGCAGCACGTGCTTCAACCGCGGAGTGGCGATCTTCGCTGTATCGAAGTATTTGGGATCGGGCCAGAAGCGGATGGTCGTGCCGGTGTTCTGGCGGCTGACTGTCCTGATCACCTTGAGCGGGCCGCTGGGTTCACCGTTCGCGAACTGCATGTGGTATTCCGAACCCCCGCGCCGCACCCACACCTCGAGCCTCGACGACAAAGCATTGACCACAGATACCCCGACGCCGTGCAAACCGCCGGAGTACTGATAGTGCTTGTTGGAAAACTTGCCGCCCGAGTGCAAACGGGTAAGGATGACCTCCACGCCGGAAACCTTCTCATCGGGGTGTTCATCAACCGGCATGCCGCGACCGTCGTCGGCGACCGTCACCGAGTTGTCCGCATGCAGGATCACCTCGACCCTGGTGGCGTAGCCGGCGATGGCTTCATCTACGCTGTTGTCCACCGCCTCCTGCACCAGATGATTAGGGCGCGAGGTGTCCGTGTACATGCCGGGGCGCTTGCGCACCGGCTCAAGACCGGTCAGCACCTCGATGTCCGCGGAGTCGTAACGAGTAGCCAACTTGTCGCTTCCCCTCTCTAGAGCGGCTGATACATTTCGCAGCACCGGCCGGCCGTGACAAAGACTGCGGGCGTTCTATCTCAGAGACCGGGGCGCGGTCAATACAACGTCAGGCGGGATCGAGATCAACGGCGAGCGCGTTGCGCACCGGCTCCGGGATCGGTGACACAGCAGCGCGGTAGTTTGGATGCTCCACAGCGGCGGCGATGGCGGCGCCGTTCTTGATACTGCGGACCATCCCGGGAGAAAACTCAAAGCGCAGGAAGTGTACCGAGGCGGTCTTCTCCGTCGTCGTGCGTTCCAGATCCTCGTCCGCTACCGGCCATATCTTCTGGTGCCCGTCGACTTGGAGCCAGATCTTGCGTTCGATGCCAAGAAGTTGCGCCAGAGCGCGCGTGCGCTCTTCCAGATCCGGATATTCGACCATCAGCGTCGCCTTCAAGTTGGACCCATCGGGGATGAGCGGGTTGTAGGCATCTAGCTCGCCTTGTATCTCCGCCTCCTCGAAGATGCGTTCGATGCGCAGCATCTCCTGGATCTGGTACTGGATGGTCAGACGGTCCTCGAAGTAGAGCGTAACGTGATCGCCGAGCGCCAGTTGGCGGCTCCTCTTGTGCGCGATAACCTGCGCGCGGAATGCCTGCCGCATCTTCGCGTACTCCTCCAGCGACCACAAATCCGCCCGGCCCAGCTTCTGCATGGCTCAGATGCCGTATGCCATGCGCAGCAGAGAGAATGGGCTCTCGGGCTTGTTGCCGTCCTTCAGGCCGTTTTCGATCTGGTGGCCGGCCATCGGGCAGTCGCTCACGTAGTGGTCGCGGCCCGACTGCTGCACGCGGCTTACTACCGGCGCGGCGATCTTCATCGAAACATTGTGACACTCGCTCTTCACCGCGTAGGTGCCGTTATGCCCTGAGCACCGCTCGATGACCTCAACGGTCGTATCCGGCACGAGCTGCAGGAGGTCGCGGGTCTTCAGGCCGATGTTCTGCACGCGCTGGTGACAGGGCACGTGGTAGGCGACCTTGCCGAGCGCCCGCCTGAACTCGGTGTTAAGCCGCCCCGCCCGGTGCCGGAGCATCAGGTACTCGAAGGGGTCGAATATGCCCTTCCTGACCTTCGCCACCTGCGGATCATCAGGGAACAGGAGCGGGAGCTCCTGCTTGAACATCAGCACGCAGGAGGGAATGGGCGCGATGATGTCGAGGCCTTCATCGACCAGACTCGCGAGCACGGGGGTGTTGAACTCCTTTAGCTTCTGCACCGTCTGGAGATCCCCGAGCTCAAGTTTGGGCATGCCGCAGCAGCGCTCCTGCGGCGTCAGCGCTACCTCGATGCCGTTGTGCTCCAAGACGGCGACCAGATCCTCCACCGTTCCCGGTTCGCTGCGGTTGCCGTAGCAGGTAAGAAACAGTGCCACCCTGCCACGGGTGTGTTCCGTCGGCGTGGCGGTGGCGACGCTTTCACGGCCTACGCCGACGCGCCGCCGTGCGGTTCTGCTGTGAAATTCCGGTAGCACCGCATCGGGATGCACGCCGAGAGTCTTGTCGAGCAGCCTGCGTGCGATCGGATTGCGGTTCGCGGCGTTTACGGTCTGCGCGATCACCGGGATGCCGGCGAGCGAGCCCACAAGATCGGTCGAAGTCAGGAGCCGGTCGCGGAAGCGAGCCTTGCCTTGCTTGAAACTGATGGCCTTGGCCCGCAGCATGAGGTGCGGGAAGTCCACGTTCCACGGGTGCGGCGGCACGTAAGGACACTTGGTCATGTAGCAGAGGTCGCACAGATAACAGTGATCAACGACCTTGCCGTAATCCTCCTTGGCGACGCCGTCCACTTCCATGGTCGGTGACTCGTCCACCAGGTCGAACAGCGTGGGGAAGGCGTTGCAGAGACTGACGCAGCGGCGGCAGCCGTGGCATATGTCGTAGACCCGCTCCAGTTCCTTGAGCAGGGCAGGTTCGTCGTAATAGGAGGCGTCCTTCCAGTTGATCACGTGACGCGTGGGCGCCTCCAGACTGCCTTCGCGAGCGCCCTGTTGCGGTGTCGTCATGCGCTGACTCTCCGTTTGCCGTGCCAGCAATGCAATCCGAAAAGCAGAGCCGGGTCCTGCCCGGCTCTGTTCCGGATGGGCGTATCCGGGTGTCGCTCAGCCGAGGCTGTCCAGCGCCTTCTGGAAACGGTTGGCGTGCGAACGCTCGGCCTTGGCCAGGGTTTCGAACCAGTCGGCAATCTCGGTGAAACCCTCCTCGCGGGCGATCTTGGCCATGCCCGGATACATGTCGGTGTATTCGTGGGTCTCACCGGCGATGGCGGCCTTCAGGTTATCCGGCGTGCCGCCTATCGGTAGCCCGGTGGCGGGGTCGCCCACCTGCTCAAGGTATTCCAGGTGACCGTGCGCGTGACCAGTCTCGCCTTCGGCGGTGGAACGGAACACGGCAGATACGTCGTTGTAGCCTTCCACGTCTGCCTTCTGTGCGAAATAGAGGTAACGACGGTTGGCCTGGGATTCACCGGCGAACGCGTACTTCAGGTTCTCCTCCGTTTTGCTGCCTTTCAGTGCGGCCATAGCCACCTCCTTCTTGGGTTTTCGTGGTCGTTCGATTTTCTGAAGCCCGGACTAATTTAGACTAGGTCTAAGACCCACCGGAGTGTATGTCCGGATGCTGGCAGTGTCAATCGCGAAAAGGGCCCAACTGTGCCGCCAAATCATGCATTTGACCCCCAACGAGGGGTACGTTAACGTGGCAACCCCTGGGCCGAAAGCAGGTCACGAGCGTGAACAAGAAACGTGACGCCGTCGACTTCGAGACATCCCTGCAGGAACTCGAAGCGCTGGTCGAGCGCATGGAGAGTGGCAAGCTGTCTCTGGAGCAATCCCTGAAGGACTTCGAGCGCGGCGTGACGCTGACCCGCACCTGCCAGAAGGCACTCGCAGAAGCCGAGCAGCGAGTCAAAGTGCTGCTCGAGCGTGAAGGGCAGGCTGAACTGCAACCCTTCACGCCCCAGGAAAACAAGAACGACAGCTGACAGTCAAACATGTCCTTCGACGCGACCGTGCGCGCCTGTCAGGCGCGCGTCGAAGCCGCCCTTGAGCGCTGGTTGCCGCCGGCATCGCAGCCGCCCGGTCAGCTTCACGAAGCCATGCGCTATGCGGTGCTGGGCGGCGGCAAACGCATACGCCCGCTGCTGGTGTATCTCACCGGCGCTGCGGTGGGGGCCGTACCCGAGTCGCTCGATGCACCCGCAGTCGCCGTCGAACTGATCCACGCCTACTCGCTCGTGCATGACGATCTGCCAGCGATGGATAACGACGACCTGCGCCGCGGGCGCCCCACCGCCCACAAGGTCTATGGCGAGGCCATGGCCATTCTCGCGGGCGACGCGCTGCAGGCACATGCTTACTACGTCCTCGCTCATGCGACAGAGGGAAACCTGTCCGCGGCACAGCGGCTGGCCATGCTCGGGGCCCTCGCCCGCGCGAGTGGTTCGCGGGGCATGGCCGGCGGCCAGGCGCTGGACCTGGAGGCGGTCGGCGTGAGCCTGACGCTGCCGCAGCTCGAAGACATGCATCTGCACAAGACCGGCGCACTTATTCGCGCGAGCGTGCGCCTGGGCGCGCTCGCGCGTGCGGACAGCACGCCTGAGGTCCTGGCACAGCTGGATGACTACGCACGCAGCATCGGCCTGGCGTTTCAGGTTCAGGATGACATCCTCGACATTGAAGGCACGACTGAGACCATCGGCAAACCGCAGGGCTCCGACATCGCCCGCAACAAGCCGACCTATCCCAACCTCCTCGGTCTGGCCGCCGCGAAGGAAGTCGCCGAGCAGCTTTACCAGGACGCAATTCAGGCGCTGACCGTGCTCGGCGCGGCCGGCCGGCAACTGCATGATATCGCCGATTACATCATCAAACGCGATCGCTAGGAGTCTGCTGAACCGAAGCCGCCGTGCGCGACGGTGTGCGAGTTTCGATGCACTGACCGGTCGACGGTTTCGCCCAGCGGCACGTGCGGGTTACTCGCGCCGCCGGAAGCGAGGGCGATGTCGGTGCATGGGCCACCGCTCCCGTACTCGCCGCTTCGTTACCCAAGTGGCAGCGGCATCCCAGGCGCGAGCCGCCGCTTGGTCATCCAAGGCGCGACCAGTGGCCGCTTTCCGGGTTGCAGCCGTATCCGTTTTAGGGCAGCAGCGCACATGGTGGTCAGATTCGGCGGACTCCCGGGCGCGTCGATGGTCCGGGGAGAAAAACTGCTCTAGAATCATCAAACGCAAGACGAACGGGTTGCAGCATCGCATCCACCGCTGGCGTTTATCCGGCGGAGAGCCGATCCTAACGCCTGGCCGAGAGAGGAACCTTTGGTGATGAACAAGCCGGTACCGATTACGAGCACGATTCCCGATATCCAGGGGAGCGAGGACACACGCCGCATCGCCATTGATCGCGTCGGCATCAAGGACATCCGGCACCCCATTGTCGTGCGCGACCGAGCCGGCCGCGAGCAGCACACGGTGGCCAAGTTCAATATGTACGTGGGCCTCCCGCACAAGTTCAAGGGGACTCACATGTCGCGCTTTGTCGAGATCCTCAACCAACACGAATACGAGATCTCCGTCGAATCCTTCATGCGCATGGTCACGGAGACCACCGAAGTGCTGAACGCTCCCGCCAGTCATGTGGAGATGACCTTCCCCTACTTCATCACCAAAGCCGCACCGGTCTCGCGCGTGAAGAGCCTCATGGACTACGAGGTGACATTCGCCGGTGAGACCAGGGAGGGCAAGTCCAGCATCTGGGTGAAGGTGGTGATCCCCGTCACCACGCTGTGCCCCTGTTCGAAGAACATTTCCGACTATGGCGCCCACAACCAGCGCTCCCACGTGACCCTCAACGTGCGCGTGCGCGCATTCCTGTGGATCGAGGAACTCATCGATATGGTCGAGCGTGTTGCGTCCTGCGAACTCTATGGTCTGCTTAAGCGCCCCGACGAGAAATACGTGACCGAGCGCGCTTACGACAACCCCAAATTCGTCGAGGACATCGTCCGCGATGTGGCAGTGCAGTTAAACGCCGATGATCGCATCGGTGCCTACACCGTTGAGTCGGAGAACTTCGAGTCCATCCACAACCACTCCGCCTACGCGATGGTCGAGCGCGATAAAGACTGTCACTCGGCAGGCGCGTAAGTACATCTCTGGGCAGCCTTTATTCACCTGGGCGTCGGGTTCTTGCCGCATGGCCCGGCCGGGCGACGGGTTTCTGACGTAGCGAGGCAGCTTCTAACCGGGGTGCCGGCCACGATACAACGCAACACATTGAAAGCTATGATGATAAATGGAGTGGCACGGCATCTGCAGTTTCCGGGGCGTGTAACGCCAGTCTACTGGCTGTTGCACTCCTCCCTTGGGTCTTGCAGGGCGCTACGAGCGCCCTGCTCTTTCTTCCGGTCCACTCACCCGCAGCGGAACAAGGCGTGCTTATCATCCCTCTAACCGGACGGACATCCGTCAGATCGAGGCAGCGACACCATGCCCCACCTAAGAGCCATGAAGCGACACGGCGGGAGGATCCTGTTGGCTCTTGTCCTTGGCGCCGCCGCCGTCGCGGCACACTCTGCTCGTGCGGGGGAGGTTGACCTGCCCGATTTCAATCTGCTGAGTGAAGGCATGTCCGAGGCTGAAGTCCTGTACCGCCTTGGGCCTTACGATCACGAGACCGTTTACACCGACTACTACGCCTTCCCCATCCGCAAGCGCTGGGCGTACCTGCCGGCACCGGGCAGGCGCGGCTGGATCACCGAGATCACCTTCAACCGGAGCGGCCGGGTCGAGAGGCTCGATCGGTATCGGCCATAGCGCCCGGCGCGTCCGCAGAGCACGCCGGCTTCGACGACGCCTCCCGCCGTTTGGCCTCCGCCCACAATCGGTCCATCTCCTCCAGGGTGGCGGTGCGAATGTCACGTCCGCCCTGCCGCAGTTGCGCCTCGATGTAACGAAAACGCTGCTCGAAACGGTGGCTGGCGCCGCGCAGAGCCTGCTCCGCGTCGACTCCCGCATGGCGGCCAAGATTTACGCAGGCGAACAGGAGGTCGCCAAGCTCCGCCTCCGTGCGCGCGCGGTCGCGACCGACAGCGGCGCGTAGTTCCTGCAGTTCCTCCGCCACCTTCTCAAGCACCGGCTCCAGGGCGGCCCAGTCAAAGCCCACCCGCGCCGCGCGCTTCTGCAGCTTCGCCGCGTGAGTCAGGGCCGGTAACGCTCGCGCCACGCCGTCGAGCACGCCGCTGCGTCCCCCCTGGCCCTGACGCCGCTCCTCCTCCTTGAAGCTCTCCCAGATTGCCGACTGCGCGTGGCTGTCACCGGGCGCGGCATCGCCGAAGACGTGCGGATGGCGATGTACCAGCTTGTCGCAAATCGACTGCACGACGTCGCTGAAGTCGAACCACCCGCGTTCCTTTCCCAGCCGGGCGTAGAACACCACCTGGAACAGCAGGTCACCCAGTTCGCCCGGCAGCTCGCCGTAGCGTTCGCGCTCGATCGTATCGGCGACCTCGTAGGCTTCCTCCAGCGTGTGGGGAACGATGCTGCGGAACGACTGTTCGCGATCCCAGGGACAACCCCTGTCCGGGTCGCGCAGGCGATCCATAATGTCGAGCAGTTGATCAATCGTAGCCATCAGGTATCTGGTCCCGCCGCCGGCTCGGGATGCGGACATCCGGCAATGTCTTGATTTTAACCGCTCCATCGCATAAAACATGAACGCCAACGAGGCGGGCTGGTCAAACTAATGCGGATTTCGCGCTCGCGCACATGTCGCCCCTGATTCTCAGGCTGGATATTTCCGGCACCCCGGTCACCTGGATTCCATGGGAGGACGCGGTCTGCCTCCACAGCCGTGACATGATCGCTTGGACCGCCGGCGAGAGCGTGTTCACCTTTCATGGTGGCATTTCGAGGCTGACCGGCCTGCGCTCCATTGTGTCCATCAATTCCATCATCGCCGTCAAGCGCTCGCGACGTCACGCCTATGTCCGGCGCGGCATCCCGCCGCTTAACAACAAGGAGCTGTTCCTGCGCGACGGAAATCTCTGCATGTACTGCGGCGACGAATTCCACGACAGCCAGCTCACCCGTGATCATGTCGTGCCACTGTCGCGAGGCGGCCGGGACTGCTGGTCCAACGTGGTGGCCGCGTGCAAGGGGTGCAATGCCCACAAGGGCAACCAGATGGCGGAGGAGGCCGGGATCGGCCTGCTCGCGGTGCCCTATGTGCCTAATTGGGCCGAGTTCCTGGCGCTCAGCAACCGGCGCATCCTCGCGGACCAGATGGAATTCCTGAAGTCCCAGTTCAAGCAGAGGGGCCGTCTGCTGAGCTTCCAGTGATATCGCCGCCGGCTGCCCGCGCGCGATCTGGAAACCCTGTAGTCGTTGCGCGTCCACTACCCGTCGAGGCAAGCCTTTGCGTGTCCGCGCGGTTACAATGTTGCTCCCAGTGTGCGCGTCCTGCGTAACCACCCTTCGAACACATCCAGGGAACATGCATGAGTCGAGCCTTCGTGAAGGAGCCGGACGGCGCCGAGGCCGGCGAAGATCTGCCGGAGCGGCCGCATAGCCCGCACCCGCAGTACGTCACGCCGCGCGGCCTGCACCTGCTGAACGCCGAATTGCAGCAACTGCGCGGACGGCGCACGGACTTGCTCGCCCTCGGCGAGGACATGACTGCCATGACACAGCTCAGGCAGGTGGAGCGCGATCTGCGCTACATCGAGCACTGCGTACAGAACGCAATCGTGGTGGACCCGGCGCGCCAGTCCCATGCGGACGTGCGCTTCGGTGCCTCCGTGGATCTCCTCGATGAAGATGGCAAGACACATCGCTTCGCAATCGTAGGCGAGCACGAGGCGTGCGTACCCGACGGGCTGATCAGCTGGGTTTCGCCGCTCGCGCGCTCTCTCATCGGACGCTGCGTCGGCGACGTGGTCATCTGGGAGCGACCCGCCGGCAATGTGGAGTTGGAGATTACCGACATTGCCTACCCGGACTCGGATTAGCGGCTCATCGTTGCTCATGAACGATCGCACCCCCACCCGCGTGGCGGACACCGCCCGTCATGTCTGGGTCGAGAGCCGTCGCATGCGGGCCGTGCAGACGCCGATCATCCCGGTGGTTGGCGGATGGATCCGCCGTCAGCCCGGCGCGATCTCACTCGCCCAGGGGGTCGTGTATTACGACCCACCACCGCAGGCCAGCGAGACCGTCGAGGATTTTCTGCGGCACGGCGATCACAAGTACGGCCCGGTGCAGGGACAGGCGGAGCTCCGCCGGGCCATCCTGGAGAAACTGCGACGCGAGAACGGGATCGACGTGTCCGGGGATGACAACCGCATCATCGTCACGGCCGGCGGCAATATGGCCTTTCTCAACGCGCTGTTTGCGATCACCGATCCCGGCGACGAGGTCATCCTGCCGCTGCCGTACTATTTCAATCACGAGATGGCGATCCGCATGCTGAACTGCATGCCACTGCTGGTGCCGACCGACACCGAGTACCGGTTGGATGTCGATGCCCTACGCTCCGCGATCAACCCCCGTACGCGCGCCATCGTCACTATCTCGCCGAACAACCCGACAGGTGTTGTCTACCCACGGGACACGTTAATCGCGGTGAATGAACTGTGTCGCGACGCTGGGATCTACCATATCAGCGACGAGGCCTACGAGCACTTCGTTTATGACGGTGCCAAGCATTTCTCGCCCGGCTCTCTGCCGGGCGCAGAGACGCACACCATCTCTTTGTACTCGCTTTCGAAGAGCTACGGGTTTGCGGGCTGGCGCGTCGGCTACATGGTGCTGCCGCCACAGCTTTATCGCGCCGTGCTGAAGGCGCAGGACACCAATCTCATCTGTGCAACGCTCGCCGCCCAGCACGCCGCGGCGGCCGTGCTTAACGCCGCAACTGAATACCGCATCGAGAAACTGGGAGCGCTGGGCAGGGTACGAGCAGAAGTGCGGCGGGAGCTGGCGGCGTTGGAACCCTTATGTCACGTACCGCGCGCCGATGGCGCCTTCTACCTGCTCATGCAGGTTCATGCCGATGTTGAACCGCTGCAGCTCGTCGAAAGGCTGATCCGTGAGCATGGGGTCGCCGTGCTCCCCGGAACGGCCTTCGGCCTGGATAGTGGCTGCCATTTACGCGTGTCCTACGGCGCGCTGGAACCACAGACCGCCATCGCCGGCATTAAGCGACTGGTGCATGGTCTGAAGGTATTGTGCTATCCGTCGCCGTGAACTTCCTACGCTACCGGACACTCTGACACGCCACAACAACTCCAAATGAGGGAAACCACATGGCCCAGTCCACCCTGCTGCGAACCATGCTCGCATCGCTGGCGATCCCCGCGGCCGCGGGGGCTGCCGACTCCGACAGCCGTTACGTGATTTGGGGACCTGGTGAGGCCTCCTGCAACAGCTACAACCACGCGCGCGCAGCGAATGACTTCGATCACTTCAAGACCTATACGATGGGCTACCTGACCGCGTATAACGCGGTCGTGCCCGACACCTACAGCATCACCCACAGCATGGACATGAACGCTATTACAGCCTGGCTGGACGGTTTCTGCCAGGACCACCAAATCGAGGGCTTCGCCGGCGCGCTGCATCAGCTGGTGGAGGAGATGAAGGACAAGCGCGAGCAGCACGGACCTCAGGGCGGCGCGCATTGGCCATAGCGCCCGACACCCTGCAGTCCGTACCGGCATTGGCCAGGGCGTTACGCGCGTGTCTGAACGGACTGCCCGCCCGGACATTCGATGCCGCGGCTGCTCAGCAAGCCAGAAACTGTCAAGTTGCCGCATGGTCTGCCGCGGTCCTCATTCCCCTGATCGCGCGCGCGGAGGGTATTTCTGTTCTGTTCACGCTCCGCTCCACTGCGCTCGCGCATCACGCCGGCCAAGTCAGCTTCCCCGGCGGGCGCGTGGAGACCACTGATTCCGACTATCTGTGCGCCGCGCTGCGCGAACTTAACGAAGAGGTGGCATCGATTCGCACTTCGTGCACGTTGCAGGCGCACTCGACGCCTACCGCACCGGAGCCGGATTCGAGGTCGTGCCCATCGTCGGCGTGATCGAGCACGGCTACACGCTACGCACCGAGCCGAGCGAAGTGCAGGCCGTCTTTGAAGTGCCGCTGTCGCATCTGCTCGACAGTTCGCACTATGAGCAACTCGAGCTGACGCACGCAGGCGTGACACGCGAGTTCCATGCGATCGAATATCCACCATACCTCATCTGGGGCGCGACGGCGGCGATGCTCGTCGATCTGCGCAGCCGGCTTAGCAAGCTCATGCAGGCAAATAATTGAGAGCGTTGTCTCGTTAGGGAAAATTGCGATCTGGAAGAAAATAGTTCATCATTAATGCTTAAAGGTCGCAAGACCTTGGGGCCCTTCGTGAATAAGTGATAAACAGGAGAAAACACCATGCAGATGAAGTTCGTGAAACTTTCGGCACTTGCAGTAGTGCTCGCGATGGCTGCTGGTTGCCAGCAGATTACCCGTGAAGAGTTCGAGGCGGTGAAGTCCACTGCCGACACGGCGCTGAGCGAAGCGCGTGCTGCGAAGTCTGCGGCGGATGCAGCGGCTTCTGCGGCCAGTGCGGCCCAGGCGACAGCGGATGCGGCGAAGAGTGCCGCTGACCAGGCGAATGCATGCTGCGCAGCGAACAGCGACAAGATCGATCAGCTGTGGAACAGAATGATGACCAAGTAATTGGTCACCAGTGCGTACTAGCTGACTGGCAACATCATCTGTAAACACGTCCCCGGTGCTCACAAGACACCGGGGATTCTTTTGTCCGTGCGCCGCTGGGGCACAACAGGCAACGCGCCTACCACACCTGCTCTATCACTTCGTTGCGATTTTCGGCGCTGGTGACACCCGGCACTGCCGCTTCCGGGGGTACATCTCCGAACCACTGGCCGATGGCGACGGGGATGCCGTTACGCAATGCGATTGCGCTGCGAATCTGATTCCAGTCGATCTGCGAGCGGGCCTCACCCACGACGCTGATGAGCTGATTGACCACATTGTTGTACTGGTCCTCTGACGCAAGCGGATCCTCGTCCAGATGCGGGTGTGCCTCTAGATAAAGGACCCCGTTCAACCGGCCCGCTTTGACCGGCTGATTGATTATCCGAACGGGCGTACCCACCGTCACCAGATTAAACAGCGATTCGATGTCTTTGGGATAAAGGCGTATGCAGCCGTGCGTCACTCGCATGCCAATCCCCTCGACTTTTCTCGCGTCTGTGCCATGAATGTAGTAGCCGGAGAAGCCGAGCTTCAGCGCGAACGCGCCCATCGGATTGTCCAGTCCGGCCGGCACCACACGCGGCAGCACCTCGCCCCAGTCGCGGAGATGTTCTCTGCGGATCGACTCGGGCGGCACCCAGACCGGATCCTTGATCTTTGCCACCACCTTGGTGACACCGTGAGGTGTTGTCCAGTCCTCGCGGCCGATGCCGACGGGATGCGTAATGACGACCGGCACTTCGCCTACGGCGGGCCTGGGATAGTAGTAGAGGCGCATCTCCGGCACGTTGAGGACGATACCCTCGCGGGGCGTATCGGGCAGGACGTACTGGCTCGGCAGGATGACCTCGGAAGCGGTGTTGTGCGTATTGCGCACGATCATGTCGATCCCGGGGTTGGCGATCTTGACTTCCTGGAAACCCTGGTCGTAGGTCATCGCGATGTCAACAACGCGTGCGTTGGCGGGCACGGAGGCGACATTGAGCGCACCGACGACGTTGTCACCGCCGGGTGGAAGCACAAAAGTTTCGCCCCACGCCGATGTCGCGGCGAGGATCCACAGCATGCCCGACACGAGGCATCTTGCCCCCGCGGATCTGTGCGGCAATGTGCGATTGCGCATAGTCATCTCCATAGTAATGTCAAAGCGCCAGAAAAATCCCATCCTCCGGAGATGGCGAATCATTGGACCCTCGAAGGCTCAGCCGCGTTCAAAGGACAGCAACTCGAGCAAATAGTCACCGCGCGGCACGACATTCGAGCTCGTGGTCTCCACCCGCTGGCTCCTGACCAGTCCCACCCCCGGCGCGTACCAGTCAACGTGGTCTACCGCCACGTCGCTGGTCAGCACCCAGTTGTCGCCCTGGTAGACGGTCCGGCCCGCACCGCGCACCCGCAGGCAGCCGCGAAAAGTACCCGCGGGCACCCTGACCTCGTCGTCCACGCTTTCGATCCGGTACGTCAGTTCGACAGGCACCTTGAGCGAGAGCGCATGGCCCGATGCAAGAACCGTCGCCTCAAGCACGCCGGTCGTCGTCTTCTGCTCCCAACTTGCGCCGGTAATCAGCGGGAACGGCAGCACGTAATTGCCTGGCGGATCGGCAATGACTTCAGCTTTCCCCGCTTTCCTCACGCCAACGCGGCGTATCCCATCCGTGCCCAGGGAGTACAGATACGTCGTGCCATCGTTCAGGTGACTCGCATAGACGCGCTGGCCCTGCCAGGTGCTCGCTGGCATTCCTGCGATCAGCAGGCGACCCTGTTTGACTCGCTCGGTCGTCTTGACCGTGATCGCATACTGCCAGTGCGTCCCACGACCGACGGGAAAATAGCTGATGTCTTCCCTGCCGCATGAACCCACCATCAGTGATGCGATAATCACCGCAACCGCGGCAGGTGCGCGTTGCATGGCGATGCTGCTCACAGCAATCGTATCAAGGCGCCGCTCAACTCGTTGCGAACAGCTTCGCGCAAACACCATTAATGATGCCGGAATCCCTGTCTCAAGGCCAGATATCAGGTGCAGCGTCGCTAAGGAACTCGCGCGCGCGCCCACCGCCAGCACCAGCGCCCCATCAGCAATGTTCTGCTCGTATCGATTGGCACTCAGCCCTCAGTGGAGGTGGGCTCGTCGAGATATCCGGTACGGCATCCCACCGACCGCGTCACCTTTCAATATCGATCGGTGACGTGGCAAGCCATTTCACCCGCGCTCCGCTGGTAGGATAGCACCTCGGCTATTCGTACTGTTCGACCACCAAATGCGAAGCGTCCTTCTCGTTGCCTGTCTACTCGCGCTTACCTCCTCCGGCGCCCGAACAGAGCCGATCGGTGCACCCGTCGAGATCTCCGACAGGTATCACGCTGGTGATCGCTTTATGCGCGTGCGGCTGCTCGGCACCGTCCGCCTGCGCAACACGCCTGTGGCTGGATTCGCAGCGAGCGAACTTTCTGGTATCGCCTGGGACGAGGATGAGCGAACACTCTACGCCGTCTCGGATGCGGGACACGTTGTCCACCTGCGACCGCATTTCGCCGGGGAGGTGCTTACGGGCACCGACCTGCTTGCGACCTATCCGCTGCGTGACGAGGAAGGCTTCGTGTTGCGCGAGCAGTTCCGAGATGCCGAGGGACTAGCGATCCGGCATGGTGACAACGACAAGCCCGGCGACGCCGAACTGGTGGTGTCCTTCGAGCGTAGACCGCGACTGGCGGTCTACCGTGCCGATGGCACATGGATCCGATCAGCACCAGTTCCGGAGGTGCTGCATCGCCGCAAACACTACGCCGGGGACAACAGTCAGCTGGAAGCGGTGACGTGGACAGAATCCGTCGGCATCGTCGTGGCGCCACAGAAGCCGCTCAAGTCCGCGCCGAGAAACCTGCATGGTCTTTACGATGAGACGGGACGGGTGTGGACATTCCCCGCCATCGACCCCGTTGACAGCTCGCTGGTCGGCCTGGAGACCGCGCCCGACGGGAGCGTGCTGAT
>JBQTIC010000100.1:0-10676 GCA_052388435.1 Chromatiales bacterium
CCACATCTTCGTGGATCCGGGCATCGAGGTCGTCGGCGTGGAAGTACCGAGCACGCGGCTCGTGCGCATCGCCTCGGATCACCTGCCCGTCATCGCCGAGATCCGGCTGCCCGTATGATTTAGGGAACCTCTGATTAACTCAGAGGTTCCTGCGGCACAGGGATGTGCCGCTATCTTCGACGGCGGCAAGCCGTTGAAGATGAAGCAAAGCAAAAACCACGCTTTTTGCTTTGCGTGCTCTGAGAAGTCCAGGATGGGCTTTTTCAGAGCTTCCTTAGATCTCCATCCGCGGGTTCGGGGATGACGGGGTTTTCGATATGGCCAATCTTCTCGATCTCGACGCGGCACTTGTCGCCGACCTTGAGATAACCGCGCGGAGTCATCTTCACGCCCACACCCGCGCAAGTGCCGGTGGCGATGATGTCGCCGACTTCCAACGTGAACGCGGTGGAGAGGATCTCGATCTGCTCCCAGATGCTGAAGAGCATATGGCGTGTGTTGGATGCCTGCCTCTGCTCGCCGCTGACGAAAGTCCTGAAATCCAGCGTGTGCGGGTCACCGATCTCCTCCGGCGTGACGATCCACGGGCCGATCGGGCCGTGCGTGTCGAATGATTCGCCGAGCGTGAAGGTCTCCGACTTTGCCTGCCAGTCGCGCACCGTAACGTCGTTGCAGACGAGATAGCCAGCTACGACTTCCACGGCGCGATGGCGCGGCACGCGGCGGCAGCGCCGTCCGATCACCACGCCCAGCTCACCCTCATAGTCGAGTTTGTTCGACACTCGCGGCATGTGGATCGGATCGTACGGTCCGGTCACACAGGTCGACTGCTTGTTGAAGAATTTGGGAAACTCCGGTTTCGCGAGCTGCGTCTCGCTGATGTGCTCGGCATAGTTCAGCGCGATGGCGAGATATTTAGGCGGGCGGCGGATCGGCGCCTCAAGGCGCACGTCGGCGAGCGCGAGCGTCGGTGCACTCCTTATCGTCAGCTCGCCGACCCGCTCGAGGCCAGCTTTGCCGGCCTCCAGCAGCGCAAGCATTTCGCCCGGTATCCCGTCGACATTCTCGGTGTCGATAATTCGATCGCCGCTTACAATGCCGATGCGCGTCCGGCCCCCATGCGTGAACGTGGCGAGCTTCATACAATGCTCCCCGTGGTTGTTTTGCTTATCGCCTGCATTAGGCCAGAATGCGCCGCAACGACGCAACCCTGCCTCGGAACATTCACATGATCGACACCGTCCGGCGCGCACTGCTCATTACCGGTTGTTCATCCGGCATCGGCTACGCGGTGGCGCGAGGACTGCGCGAGCGCGGCTATCGCGTCTTCGCGAGCGCACGGCGGTTGGAGGATATGCGGGCTCTGGCCTCCGAGGGCTTCGACGCGCTGCAACTCGATCTGGCTTCGAGCGCCTCCATTCATGCCGCCGTGGACGAACTGCTGGCAAGAACCGGTGGCAGTATCTACGGCCTGTTCAACAACGCCGGCTACGGCCAGCCGGGAGCCGTCGAGGACTTGAGCCGCGACGCTTTGCGGGCGCAGTTTGAGGCGAACCTCTTCGGCCCGCACGAGCTCACCTGTCGCATCTTGCGCGCAATGCGGCAACAGGGCTATGGCCGCATCATCCACAACAGTTCGCTGCTCGGGTACGTAGCGCTGAAATACCGCGGTGCCTACACGGCCTCCAAGCACGCGCTGGAGGGCCTGACCGACACGCTGCGACTGGAACTTGAGGGCACAAACGTCCGTGTATCTCTCATCGAGCCCGGTCCCATCGAGAGCCGCTTCCGCGATAATGCTTACCGCGCCTTTCTGCGCTGTCAGGACAACCCCGCGGGCAGTGCGCATGCGAGCGTCTACGAGGCCATGACAAGGCGCCTTAACAAGGAAGGACCCGTCGCGCCGTTTACACTGCCCGCGCGAGCCGTGCTCAAGCCGGTGATCCACGCGCTTGAAGCCGACCGGCCGAAGCCACGTTACCGCATTACCCTTCCCGCCCACTTGTTCTGGGCGCTCTGGCGGTGTCTGCCCCCCGCCATCCTTGACAAGGTTCTGCTGGCCGTATCGCGCTCCGAGAACAAATAACATCGCATTTGAACGCGCTGACGTTCTGTGCGATTTTAGGCCTCTTGATACGTCGCGCGGCCACGCGACGCGGCACGCACCCCTGACCGGCCCTCCAAACTGAATCGCCGGCGCGGGGGATGCCCGACATCTCATGAGACACGCGATAACAACAATACGGATAGCCCTGGCTTTGCTGACCACGCTCTCGCCGCCGGCCTACGGGCGCGGAGAGCGGGTCGACATCAACTGGGGGCTTTGCCCGGTTGAGCCGGAAGGCGCAGCCAAGCCAAGCTCGGTAGATCTCGATCCAGGCTTTGCCTCCCTGGAAGGCGACGAAGCGACCCTGATCCAGAACGGGACATCGGTATTCAGCGGCAACGTGGAACTGGTGCGCGACGATCACACCCTGCGCACCGACCGGCTCACCTACGACGAGCCGAACGCCGTCGTCGACGCCAGGGGCCATACCCGGCTGTGGAGCGGGTCGCTGTTCTGGGAGGGCGAGCACGCCAATGTGGACTTGGGCCAGGACAGGGGGATCCTGGAGAACGGCTCCTACCGGCTGCTCGACCGGCACGGCCGTGGAGAAGCGGCCTATGTGGAACACGACATGAACAAGGACCTCTCCAAGCTCAGGGAGGTTACCTATACCACCTGCCCCGGGGAGACTCCGGCATGGAAGCTCTCGGCGAGGAAGCTGTTTCTCGATCACAGGGAAGAATGGGGCAGCGCGAGAGACGTGGTGCTGCGGGTGAAGGGGGTGCCGGTCGGATATACGCCCTATATCAGCTTTCCACTGAGCGACAGGCGCAAATCCGGCCTGCTGCCGCCCACCTTCGGCGGCTCGCGCGATTCCGGTTTCGATATCACCCTCCCTTACTACTGGAACATCGCGCCCAATTACGACGCGACATTTTTCCCGCGCGCCCTCGGCAGCCGCGGGCTCATGCTGGGTGGGGAATATCGCTACCTGTTGCCCACCCTGGGCGGGGAGGTCGTTGGAAACTACCTGCCCAACGACAGCAGGTTCAACCATGAGGATCGGTGGCTGGTGCAGTTCCGGCACAATCAGGGATTCGATGAGAACCGGGGCCGGCTCGGTGTGGATTTCAACAACGTCTCCGACGATGAGTATCTGGAGGACTTCGGGAACAGCCTCGCCCTCTCGAGCACGCGATTCCTTAACCGCAATGCCTACGTTACGCATGGCCGTGACTGGTGGTCAGTCCACGGCAGAGTCAACAGCTATCAGAGCGTGGATCCTACCCTGCCGGGCGCCAACCGTCCCTACGATTACCTGCCACAGGTGTTTTACCGCACCAACTTCCGTCGCCTCACCCGGCATGTCAATTTTCAGGTCCATGGCGAGACCACCTATTTCGATCGCGAGGCCAGCGTAACGGGAGGACGTTTTGATCTGAAGCCCTTCGTCAGTTTTCCGTTCGAGACGCCGGGCAGCTTCCTTATCCCAAAGGTGACCCTTGAACAGACCTGGTATGCCCTGGACGGAGATACCGCCGGAGGGGATCAACCATCGCGCACCGTCCCCGCCCTGAGCGTGGACAGCGGCCTGTATCTGGAACGGCCTCTCTCTCTTGGCGGCGCGGTACTACTGCACACCATCGAGCCGCGCCTGTTCTATCTGTACCGGCCGGAGGTCGAACAGGACGACATCCCGATCTTTGATACCAACGAATACGACTTCTCCTTCTCCCAACTCTTCCGCGAGAACCGCTTCGCCAGCATCGACCGTCTGGGCGATGCCAACTCGCTGACCCTCGCCGTCACCTCGCGCCTGCTCGAGGAAACCACGGGTCTCGAGCGCCTGCGCCTCAGTGTCGGCCAGATCTACCACCTCGCGGATCGCGAGGTCGTGTTGCCCGGGCAGAGGAAGATTGACGACCCGGTTTCCGAGATCGTTGCCGAGGCGTACGCAGAGCTCACGCCGGCCTGGTCGATCGGCGGCACGCTACAGTGGGACCCGAACGACAACGAGACCGACAAGAGCGCCGTGCGCCTGCGCTACCGTCCCGGTGACAACAAGATCGTCAACTTCGATTACCGCTTTCGCAGCCCTGTCAACGTCTCTCGCAATAGCACCAGCATCGAGCAGACGGATTTCTCGTTCCGCTGGCCCCTCAGCGACAACTGGTCAATGCTCGGCCGCTGGAACTATTCGCTGCCCGACAATCAAACTCTGGAGACCGTCGCAGGAATAGAATACGAGAGCTGCTGCTGGGGGGTGCGTCTGGTCGGCCGCCGTTTCATCAGCACCTCGGAGGGCGCCTACGACAATGCCCTCATGATGCAGATAGTGCTCAAGGGCCTTGGCGGCATCGGTAGCGTCAGCTCATACCTCAAGAAGAACATCCCCGGTTACACTAATGAATTCTGAATAGGTGTACGACTCGACAGGGCCGATGTGCACACGCGAGTCAAACTTCGAGCGCCGGTGTTCGACCGCCTCACTGCCACTCAATGACCCATGAACGTAAGCCTACTTGAACGCTGCGGGCGTCGGGCCCGCCGGCACCGGCGCGTTCCGGGTATCCTGCTGTTCGCACTGCTGGTAGCCGGGTTTTCGCTGCACGCGGCGGAGCCCATCGATCGCATCGTCGCCGTGGTCGACGATGATGTGCTCATGCAAAGCGAGTTCGACCGCTTCAAGGAGCGCATCTCGCAGCAGCTCGCCCAGCGCGGCACCGAATTGCCGCCCAGCGAGATCTTCGAGCGCCAGGTCCTCGAACGCCTGATCATGCAGAAGATCCAGCTCCAGGCCGCCCGCCGCGCCGGCGTGACCGTGGATGACGACACCCTCAACAAGGCGATCGCCAACATCGCCGCGCAAAACCGCATGACGCTGGCGCAGTTCCGCGGGGCGCTCGAGAACGAGGGCCTTGATTTCGGTCGCTTCCGCGACGACATCCGCGAGGAAATCATGGTAGTGCGCCTCAAGCAGCGCGAGGTCGACAACCGCATCACCGTGAGCGACCGCGAGATCGACAACTATCTGCAGAACCCGCAGAATCAGGGCGCGGCGGGCGAGAATGAATACCGCCTCTCACATATCCTCGTGGCCACACCGGAGGGCGCTACGCCCGAGCAGATTGCAGCCGCCCAGGAAAAAGCCGAACAGACTCTCGCCGATCTGCGCGTTGGGGTTGACTTCCACAAGACTGCGGTGGCCGTGTCCGACGGACAGCAGGCGCTCGACGGCGGCGACGTGGGATGGCGCACGGCGGGACAAGTGCCTGCGCTCTTCGCCGATGCACTGCGCAACATGAAGGTGGGCGACATAAGCGACATCATCCGCGGCCCGAATGGCTTTCATATCATCAAGCTCACCGATGCACGGACGCAGGAGGCACACATCGTCACCCAGACCCACGCCCGTCATATTCTTGTCAAGGCCAGCGAGGTGGTGTCGCAGGAGGATGTCCGAGGCAAGCTGGAGCAACTCAAGACGCGCATCGAGGGCGGCGATGATTTCGCGCAGCTTGCCCGCTCACACTCTGAAGACCGCGCCACGGCTTCAAAGGGCGGCGATCTCGGATGGGTGAGCCCGGGCGAGCTTGACCCGGATTTCGAGCGAGCCGCGGGCGGCCTGCTGCCAAACCAGGTGAGCGAACCGTTCCAGAGCCAGTTCGGCTGGCATATCGTGCAGGTTCTCGAACGGCGCGAGCACGACGACAGTGCCGAGGCCATGCGGGGCCGCGCGCGCGATGCCATCCGCCAGCGCAAGATGGAGGAGGAGACGCAGGCCTGGTCGCGCCGCTTGCGCGATGAAGCCTATGTCGAATACAGGCTCCCCGGCGTGGCGGTCAGCGCCCGCGAATCGGGCTCCAAAGGCGAGGCCGAATTGTCTGAGCAGCCGAGCCCTGAGGCCGAGTCCACCCCGCAATAGGCCGCAGCACCGGTGACAGCGTCACCCCTGCCGTCCGCGCATCCTCCACTCGCGTTGCCCACAGCGATGATGTCTCTGCGCTCGCCATTGCGCATCGCGGTCACAGCCGGCGAGCCGGCAGGTATTGGCCCTGATCTGTTGGTGCAACTTAGCCGGCGGTCCTTCGAGGCTGAGCTGG
Source organism: Chromatiales bacterium (assembly GCA_052388435.1). Lineage (GTDB taxonomy): Bacteria > Pseudomonadota > Gammaproteobacteria > JAJPIJ01 > JAJPIJ01 > JBQTIC01. The sequence continues at coordinate 6,151 of JBQTIC010000100.1, forward strand.
TGGCGATAGCCGACCCCGAACTGCTTGCGGCGCGTGCCCGTGCGCTGCGCCTGCCGCTGAAGGTGGAAATCTTGGCCGCCACCGGGCGTGCGGGGGTTGCTGGCGTGCTGCGGGTGCTGCCTGTGCAGGCCGCGGTACCAGTAGTGGCGGGGCGCCTGGACGCCCGCAATGCACCAAGTGTTCTCGCAATGCTCGATGCGGCGTGCGACGGGTGTTTGCAAGGCGCCTTCGCTGCCATGGTGACCGCGCCGGTCCACAAGGGAGTCATCAACGACTACGGTATTGACTTCACCGGGCACACGGAGTACCTGGCTCAACGCTGCGGTGTGGCGTTGCCGGTGATGATGCTCGTCGCGCCGGATCTGCGCGTCGCACTGGCCACCACGCACCTGCCGCTCGCTGAGGTTTGCCGCCAGATCACGCGACCGCGCGTCGAGTCCATGCTCGCTGTGCTCGATCACGATCTGCGCCGCCGGTTTGGACTTACACGACCTCGCATCGCCGTCTGCGCGCTCAACCCGCATGCCGGCGAAGGCGGGCACCTGGGCCGCGAGGAACTCGAGGTGCTGGAGCCCGCGATCGCCGCTGCACGCGAGCGCGGTATTGAGGTGAGCGGGCCCTGGCCCGCGGATACTGCGTTCACGCCAAGCCGACGCGCCGCAACGGAGGTCTACCTATCGATGTACCACGACCAGGGCCTGCCGGTGCTCAAAGCTTTAGGGTTTGGCGATTCAGTCAATGTCACCCTCGGCCTGCCCATCATGCGTACCTCAGTCGATCATGGCACCGCGCTCGAGCTCGCGGGTTCCGGGCGGGCCGACCCGAGCAGCATGATTGCGGCCGTGCAGATGGCCATCGAAATGGTGAGACATTCGCAACGTGCGGCCGGCACCAACGTAAACGCCGGCTCCGTCCATGGCTAGCCCATCGTCATCATCCCGGCCTCGCAAGCGCTACGGCCAGCACTTTCTGCACGATCCGGCGGTGATCCGCCGCATCATAGAGGCCATCGATCCGCAACCGCGCCGGCACATCGTTGAGATAGGTCCAGGGCGTGGGGCGCTGACGCGCCCCTTGCTGGAGGCGGGGGGTCAGCTTGACGTCATAGAGATTGATCGCGATCTCGCCGCGCTGCTTGCCGAGCAGGTGGCGGGCGCCAGGCCAGCGCTGCGCGTGCATTGCGCGGACGTGCTGCGCTTCCGCTTCGACGACCTTGCCCGCACGCACGGTCCGCTCCAGGTGGTCGGTAATCTTCCTTATAACATCTCCACGCCGCTGCTCTTCCATCTGCTCGGTCAGGCGCAGGCGATCGACTCCATGGTCTTTATGTTGCAAAAGGAGGTAGCAGAGCGTATTGCGGCGGCCCCGGGTGGCCGGAGCTACGGCCGCCTGTCAGTGATGATCCAGTATCACTGTCGGATTCAGCGCCTGTTCCAGGTGGGTCCGGGTGCCTTTACCCCGCCACCCAAAGTCGATTCCACCGTACTTCGCCTTACCCCATTCACGCGAGAATCGCTGTGCGCTGCAGCAAATCCTGCTGGCTTCGCACAACTCGTAGCGAAGGCTTTCGCTGGCCGCCGCAAAACCTTGCGCAACGCCCTGAAGAGCTGGCTGACGGAAGAGGACTTCCGTGCCCTGCAACTCGACCCAACGCTGCGGGCCGAGTCACTGCCGGTCGATGAATTCATCCGGATGGCGAACCGGAAGGACGCGCAGCTAACGGCTCTTATGTGACACTGTTCTCAAGTATTTTCACTCTGCGGGATAACCTGCTGAATGTGAGGGTGATTGCCAGTTACTCACACGAGCTGTGGATAAATTTGTGGGTTTCCTTTCTAAATTTCTCCAAACCATCAGACAATGTGTCGCTTCTGTTAAATCGGCGATTTTTTCACCATAGTAAAAACTATTATAAATCATATCATTACACGTACATGTCAGGCTCTTGAGTGGCGCTTTCGCGAGGATCCGGGGACAAATCGAGGTGTGAAGGGGCTTTGTGAATAACGTGCAGCCGGCTGGCCATGTTTTCCTTGACTTTGCGGCCCGATGGAAATTCGCCCCTCTGTTAGAGGGACTCCCTCAGGCTGGCCATAACAGGCCCTGTTTCTGGCCGCACGCCCCGCCAAATCAGGAAGGATTCCGCCGCCTGTTCCACCAGCATTCCCAACCCATCCTCGGCTTGTTTAGCCCCCGCTTCGCGGGCCCAGCGCACGAAAGCGGTTGGCCCCTGCCCGTACATCATGTCGTAGCACCAGCCGTCCGTCCGCACGACGCCGCGAGCTAGCGGGGGCACCTCGCCATTCAGGCTGGCCGACGTCGCGTTGATAATCCCGTCAAACTGCCGTCCCGGGAGACCCGGGAAACCCACGCCCTCCACATCTCCCAAGGTTGCAAAATGCGCCGCCAGGGCCTCCCCACGGGTGACGGTCCGATTCGCTATGACCAGGCGCCGCGGGGAGTGGGCGAGAAGAGCGGGTATCACCCCGCGTGCGGCGCCTCCAGCACCAAGCACTAACAGGTCTCGACCATCGAGCCTGACACCCAGGTTCACGATAAGGTCGCGCACCAGCCCTACCCCATCGGTGTTGTCGCCGCAAACCTCACCGGAATCGTTGAACCAGAGCGTATTCACTGCCCCGGCCACTTCGGCGCGCTCGCTGCGCCGCCGCGCGATCTGCCAGGCGGCGTGTTTGAACGGCAACGTCACGTTCGCTCCCCTGCCGCCCAGGCGCTGGAAGGTGGTGACAGCTTCCGCGAAGCCCTCCACCGGAACCTGCACCGCGCGGTACGCAATCTGCTGACCGGTCTGGCGTGCGAATGCCGCGTGTATGGCCGGCGACAAGCTGTGCGCGACGGGGTTGCCTATCACGCAGTAATTGTCGCAGGCCGGGGTCAGTTCAAGATCCGTTGTCACGGTGAAGATCGCGCCTGGCCGCACACGCCGCGCCGCCAGCGTCGCCTCACGAGCCGACAGTCTGGGTGTGCAGGCCGCCCTTCAGGACGGAGGCCCGAAAGCCACGCTCATTGAGCAGAAACGCGGCCGCCGAGCTGCGGCGACCAGTATCGCAATAGACGATGTACTCACGCTCTGGGTCGAGCGATTCCGCCTTCAGACGCAGCATGAAGAGCGGAATATTCACGCTGCCCTTGAGTCCGTCATTGGCGTATTCGCTCTCCAGGCGGACATCCAGCCATTGCGCCCCCTGTTTGACACGTTTGTCCGCATCCGTGCGGTCGACCCAGTTGAGCATGGGCTCCTTGAGCAGGGAATTGAAATCCTCCTTGGACAGGCGCATCAGATTCCCATCGGTGGCCATTACGACGTTCGCGTTGCGCTTCGCCTCCGACAACAGCGCCTCCTCGCCGAACGCGTCGCCTTCCTCGAGCTGGGCCAGCGTCAGATCGGCGCCGGCCTTTGATGCGCGAGTCACCTTCGCCTTGCCCGTCTTGATGATGTAGTAGTAGTCGCCGTCATCACCCTGCCGGATGATCATTTCGCCGGCCTTCACGGATACCTCGTGCATGCGCAGGAACATGGACTGAATGTTTGCCGGCGGAATCTGCAGGAATGCCTTTGACTGAAGGATGCGGGTCATCCAGTCAACTTCCTCGCTCTTACCGGCCTCCTTCTGCGGCCCGATCTCGTTGACCTCGATCCCGGATAACTGATCCCAGGTCAGCAGAATGTCGAGCAGGTCGCTGTCCAGGCGCGTAATCTTGCATGACGTCTTCGCAATCGCCACGTGCTGGCGCGGCTGATGGTGGGCGAGCGGGTACCTGGCCGCGCTGGAACCTCCGGCGACGGACGTTATCTTCCCCTTCTCGGAGGTAAGCTGCACCTCGCCTTCGAGCACGTAGGTCGTCTTGCGATCGTGCTCGCCGAGCCTGAAGAGGGTCCTGCCAGCGGCGATCTCCTCCACGCAGGCCTTGCTGGCCAGCTCCTGGAAGCTTTCGTTATTAAGGCCGCCGGGGGGCACCAGCGTCTTCAGTACTGCTTTGTCAACCAGCTTGGGATCGGCCATGAGGGATATCAGTTTTACCTCGCGCGAAATGCCCGCATTCTATAGCGCGAGCCGCGCCTTTGAACAGCGCCGGTGGACCGCCGTGACACCGCGTATTCAGGCGTTGGATCGCGCGATACGGTGCAAGCGTCGCCCCTGTTTAATGTATAGTTGCCGGCGGCGCATTCGCCTCGGCCAGGAGAAGACGCATGAGCGAAGCCGTGGTGGCCCAAAAGGGCCCTTATGCACTGGAACTCGATGCGGGAAGTTACTGGTGGTGCGCCTGCGGACGTTCCCGCAACCAGCCATTCTGCGATGGCTCGCATCAGGGCACTGGACTTGTCCCGATGGAGTTCAAACTCGCTGAGCGGACCCGCGTGTGGCTCTGCGGTTGCAAGCACACCGCCGGATCGCCGTTCTGCGACGGTACGCATAAGAGGCTCTAGGGAACCTCTGATTAAGTCAGAGGTTCCTGCGGCACAGGGATGTGCCGCCATCTTCGACGGCGGCAAGCCGTTGAAG
>JBQTIC010000101.1:0-1978 GCA_052388435.1 Chromatiales bacterium
AAGGTGGCGCTGTCCAAACTCAGACTGCGGGAACCGATCGCAAAGGCGCGACGTGGCACAAGCGTCGTCGACGCATTGCTGGCAGAGAGGGAAGAGGGCAGGTGATCCGGTACTGGGACGCCTCGGCGGTGGTCCCGCTGTTGGTTGCGGAGGCACGTACGGCTCAGGTTGAAGCACTGCGCAGTGGCCAATCAGGAATCGTGACGTGGTGGGGGACAGTGGTTGAGTGCGCCTCGGCCGTTGCGAGAATGGAACGCGAGGACACGATTGAGCCTGCCGAGGCAACGCGGGCGTTCGCGCGTCTTAGCGAGTTTCAACAGTCATGGGCAGAGGTGGAACCGGTAGAGGCGCTGCGCGAGCAGGGCGTGCGACTCCTGCGCTTGCATAGTCTGCGTGCGGCGGACGCTCTTCAGCTTGCGGCCGCGCTCGTGGTGAGTCGGCATCGCCCCTCTAACTTGGAGTTCGTTTGCCTGGATCGACGGCTGGCGTCGGCGGCCGAGCGCGAGGGATTCAAGATCATCCTCGTGTAGGCACCAGGAGATCTGACGGGTCTCGATATGGCACCAGACTTTCTCGTTGTCGGCGCCGGGATCATAGGCATCGCCGTTGCCCGCGAACTGCGGCGGCGGCACGGCGGTTCCGTGCTCGTCCTCGACAAGGAATCCCGTGCGGCACAGCACGCGAGCGGCCGCAACAGCGGGGTCATACACGCTGGCGTCTACTACGGGGCGGGATCGCTCAAGGCGCGTCTGTGCGTGGAGGGTAACCGTCGCCTGCGTGCCTACTGCGAGGAGAAGGGCATCGCCATCAACCGCGCGGGCAAGGTCATCGTCGCGCGCGATGAAACGGATGTGGCCGGGCTGGAGGAGCTTCACCGGCGAAGCACCACAAACGGTGTGACGGTGGCGTGGCTGGACGAACAGACGCTAACTGATGTCGAGCCCAGTGCGCGCACGGCCGGCAAGGCGCTGCACGTGCGTGACACGGCTGTGGTGGACGCAGGCCACGTAACCGAAGCGATGGCGGCCGACGCGATCCGCGAAGGCGTGCAGTTCCAGTTCGGGTGCGCGTGGCAGGGGGTGCAGGACCACAATTCGGTACGAACCTCGACCGGCATTATCGAATATGGGCATCTGGTCAACTGCGCCGGCGTGCACGCAGACAAGCTGGCTTACGCCTATGGGGTCGGCGGGCAGTATCGCATCCTGCCGTTCCGTGGCGGTTATTACTGGCTCAGCAAACAGTCGGAGATCCGCGTTTGCGGGAACATCTATCCGGTCCCGGACTTGCGCAATCCCTTCCTCGGCGTGCACTTCACGCGCAGGACTGACGGGAGCGTGATCGTCGGCCCGACGGCTCTGCCGCTGCTGGGGCGCGAACAGTACCGCGGACTGAATGGCGCGAGCCTGCAGGACAGCATCTGGATGATCCGGTTTCTGGCGAGCCTGTTTCGCAGGAACGTGGATCACTTTCGCTCTGTCGCCTTGCGCGAGCTTCTCAAGGCCTGCAAGCCGGGTTTCTTCCAGGAAGCTAGGGGACTGGTCCGCGGACTTAGGCAAAGCGATCTAGTGGCCGGGAGGGATCCCGGGATCCGGGCGCAACTCGTCGATACCGAACGGATGGACCTCATCAACGATTTCATCGTGGAGGCGGGGCCGCGTTCCACGCATGTACTCAACGCGGTGTCACCCGCGTTCACCTGTTCACTACCTTTCGCCGAGCATGTGGTGGGACAGATTAACCTGGGAGCGTGAAGATGGATTTACGAGGCAAGAAGCTGGTGGTCATCGGTGGGGCGGGACTCATCGGCTCGCACACGGTGGACCTGCTTAGCAAGGAAGATGCGGGTGAGATCACCGTGTATGACAATTTCCGCTGATAGAGAAAGGCGCTGTGGTTCGCGCACACGACCCGCACGGCATGGAAGAGGCGAAGAAGCTCCTGCCGGACGGCATCACCTACTGCGCGGATATCTACG
>JBQTIC010000102.1:0-4355 GCA_052388435.1 Chromatiales bacterium
GAGAAGTCCAGGATGGGCTTATTCAGAGCTTCCCTAGAGATCCAACGCCAGATATCGGGCGCCAGGTATCGGGTTATCGTAGTACGGCGCGACCTCGCGAAAGCCCAGGGAATCGTAGAGTTTTTGCGCCTCCAGCATCGACGGCAACGTATCGATGCACGCGCGTAGGTAGCCGATGCCTTTCGCCTCCTGGATCAGTCGCGTGGCGAGCGCCCTCCCTAATCCCTGTGAGCGGTAGACAGGCCGGACAAATAACCGTTTCATTTCACAGTGCCCGTCAGTCAGGGGTCTCAGGCCGGCGCAAGCCGCGGGCATTGCGTAGTAATAGGCGAGGAAAAGTCGGCCGGCGGGCGGCGCGTAATCGCCGGGCAGGTTCGCGAGCTCGCTTGCAAATCCCTGGAAACAGAGATCGATGCCGAGCGCAGCTCGATATTCTTCCAACAGCTTCCTGACCTCCAGAACGTCCTCGTCATCGCGCGCCTCACGAGTAACCATCATGGGTGAGAAGCCGCAACGCAAGTCAGTTCACTCCCGCAGTGAATGCACGTCCCGGCTCACTTCCGCCGGAGGACAAAATAGAACTTGTCCGCTTCCTGGCGCTCCTCTACCAGAGTGTGGCCGGTCTGGGCACAGAAGGCCTCGAAGTCGATCTGCGAAGCTGGATCGGTGGCGATGACGTGCAGAAGCTGGCCGCTCCGCATGTTATTGAGGGCTTTCTTCGTCTTAAGGACCGGTAGCGGACAGTTCAGTCCGCTGGTGTCCAGTTCCACGTCGCAGGTCGTTGCAACTGGTTCGGTCATGACATGCGCGACGCCGCTCCGCTGTCCGGGATGGTAGTATAAATCGCATCGCACCCGCTTCGTGCAGCAGCCAGGATGAAGCAGTTACCGATCTTCTTCGAGGTACATGACCGGCCGTGCCTGGTGGTAGGCGGCGGCGAGGTGGCGGCGCGCAAGATCGAACTCCTCCTGAAGTACGGTGCGCGGCTGACGGTTGTCGCTCCGGAACTGTGCGCGCGCCTGGCGGATCTGCGCAACAGCGGGAGGCTCAGGCACCTGGCGCGGCAGTTCGAGGACGACGATTTAGCGTCGCCGGACCTGGTCTTTGCGGCCACGGATGACCCCCAGGTCAACCGTCGCGTTTCCGAACTCGCGCAGTGCCGGCGGATCCCTGTCAATGTCGTCGACAACCCGGCGCTGTGCAGTTTCATCATGCCGTCGATCATCGACCGCGATCCGGTGCAGGTCGCCGTCTCGACGGGCGGTGCATCGCCCGTGCTGGCGCGCCTTCTGCGCGCGCGACTGGAGACGCTGATCCCCGCCTCTTATGGCCGGCTGGCACACCTGATGGCGCGCTTCCGCGAGGAGGCCAGACGGCGCTTCCCGGACATGACGCCTCGACGCCGCTTCTGGGAGCACATCCTGCACGGCCCGATTGCCGAGATGCTTTTTGCCGGCCAGGAAAAAGCGGCTGCCACCGCGTTACAAAGGGCGCTGGACGATGGCCGCACCGCGACGCAGGGCGAGGTGTACCTTGTCGGTGGCGGGCCCGGCGACCCGGATCTGCTCACCTTCCGCGCCCTGCGACTGATGCAGCAAGCCGATGTTGTTGTCCACGACCGGCTGATTGCAGCGCCGATCCTGGAGCTGACGCGGCGGGACGCGCGGCGGATTTACGTCGGCAAGGAACGCGACCAGCACACGGTCCCGCAAGAGGAAATCAACGCGCTGCTGGTGCGGCTCGCCAAGGAAGGCCATCGCGTGCTGAGGCTCAAGGGCGGCGACCCGTTCATCTTCGGCCGCGGTGGGGAGGAAATAGATACGCTCTCAGAGCAAGGAGTTTCCTTCCAGGTCGTCCCCGGGATCACGGCCGCCTCCGGATGCGCGTGCTACGCAGGCATTCCCCTCACCCATCGGGACTACGCCCACTCCTGTGTGTTCGTGACCGGTCACCTCAAGGACGGCAAGATGGACTTGAACTGGGATGCGCTGGTGCAGCCGCAGCAGACGATTGCGATCTACATGGGCGTCCACGGCGTGGACCTGCTGTGCCGCGAACTCGTTGCGCACGGGCTCGCCGCTGCAACACCCGCCGCTCTCATCGAGCGCGGCACGCTGCCGCAGCAGCGCGTGCTCATCGGCACGCTAACAACGCTGCCGGAGATTGTGCGGACCGAACATATCTCGCCGCCGAGCATGCTCATTGTCGGCGACGTGGTGAGGTTGCACGAGAAGCTCGCCTGGTTTGAACCCGAAAGCGAAGGCGCGAGCCGCGCCGCGGAAGGGGAGCCACGGCCAACGGCGTGATAACGGCCGACGATCGATTGCGCGCGGGCGACCCGGCGGCAGGCAGCCCATCGCAACTGAGGCGACCGGCGGCAGCGACTACATCGAAAGCGACGCGTCGATCTTGGCGGCGCAGATGAAGTCGTTCTCGGACAATCCCTTGATGGCGTGCGTCGTATAGCGTACTACGCACGTTCCCCAGCCTACCTCGAGGTCGGGGTGATGGTTTTCGCGGTGCGATATCCACGCCACCGCGTTCACGAAAGCCATTGTCTCGTAGTAGTTCTTGAAGCGGAATTCCTTGCCGAGCCCGGTTGCCGCTTCGTTGAGCGTCCAGCCCCGCAGTTGCGCGAGCATGCGCTCTGCCTCGGCGCGCGCGAGCGCCGGGATCCCGCCTTCGCAGGGCTTGCACCGTTTCCGGGTAAGTTCAACCGCCGGCTCGCTCACGTTCCACCCTCGATCCGTCCTTAGGGAAGCTCTGAATAAGTCCATCCTGGACTTCTCAGAGCACGCAAAGCAAAAAGCGTGGTTTTTGCTTTGTTTCATCTTCAACGGCTTGCCGCCTTCGAAGATGGCGGCACATCCCTGTGCCGCAGGAACCTCTGACTTAATCAGAGGTTCCTTCAGAGCGCCAGGACTATACATTCAACTCTAGCACAGCAGTTTCCTGCGCGGCACAGCAAGAAACGGCCAGCTTCAGCAAGCCATTGAACTCAAGAAAAATCGGGACCGCTCAAAGCTGTAGGGGGGAGGGTGAATTTGAGCGGTCCCGGTACACAAACGTGCGCTTCTTTGTTGGTCAAACTTCTCCGTTGACTGTAAGAGAAACGATGGCGGGGCACCTGTGAAGCGAGTCACAGTACGGCCTTCTCCACAGCCTGCCACCACGGCGGTTCCCTGCTGATCTTCGGTGTTCGCCGGCCCCTGCTCAGAGCGACGACAGTGCGGTGCCGACGGACCATAGCCAGGCTGCACCGCGCACCCCACTCGCATCGCCGTGCTTGGCGGGCAGCAGCCGCGTTGTTAGTGCATCCGAAAACACGTACCGGCCCCAGAGCTTCGGTACGCTGGTGTAAAGACGCTCGATCTTGGACATCCCCCCGCCGAGGACGATGACCTCCGGATCCAGGACGTTAATGACAGAGGCGAGGCTCTTGGCGAGCCGCTCCTCGTAGCGGGCAATGGCCTTCAGGGCCGCTTCATCCCCGTTCTCGGCCAGGGCGGCGATCGCTGGCGCCGGGAGAATGGGCTGCCCACCGTCGGCGTAGTCGCGCGCGAAGCCCGGTCCCGAGCAAAACGTCTCGACGCAGCCGCGCTTGCCGCAGTAACACGCCGGACCGGGCAACTCCTGCGGCGTCGGCCACGGCAGCGGATTGTGGCCCCATTCGCCCGCAATCGCGTTTAGGCCGGTAAGCACCCTGCCGCCTACGACGACCCCGCCTCCCGTGCCGGTCCCGATGATCACGCCGAAGACGACCTCAGCCCCTGACGCTGCGCCATCGGTCGCCTCCGACAGCGCAAAGCAATTGACGTCGTTGGCGATCCGAACCGGCCGCTTCAGCGCGTTCTCAATGTCGCGATCGAAGGGTTGGCCGTTCAGAAATTCCGAGTTGGAGTTCTTCATCATCCCCGTTGCCGGCGATACCGCGCCCGGCGTGCCGATGCCGACGGTGGCGATACGGTGCAACGTCTTCTCTGCGGAACGGATCAGGGCGACGATAGCCTCAATGACCGCGCGATAACCCTGCCGGGGAGTGTCGATACGCTTGCGGAGAAGAACTGTACCGTCATCTTCCAGCGCGATGCACTCTATCTTCGTGCCTCCGAGATCGATGCCGATGCGCATAACCTAGGAACCTCTGATTAAGTCAGAGGTTCCTGCGGCACAGGGATGTGCCGCCATCTTCGAAGGCTGCAAGCCGTTGAAGATGAAGCAAAGCAACAACCACGCTTTTTGCTTTGCGTGCTCTGAGAAGTCCAGGATGGGCTTATTCAGAGCTTCCCTAGAGCGCGGGCGCGGCAATCAGCAGGCGGCGAAGTACAGCGACAGGATTGAAGGCGCCCACCTGG
>JBQTIC010000103.1:0-5286 GCA_052388435.1 Chromatiales bacterium
GCGAAACCGGTCGGCCCCCAGGACGTCTGACCGAGACCGCGCCTACCCGCGGCGCGCAGCCACCCGAGCAGCGCCGCGACGCGAGCACTGGTATAGCGACCATTCTGCATGGGGGCGAACAAATCACCGACGGCGGTCTGCACATAGGTAACGGCATCGGCAAAGCGTCCAAAGTCGCGCTCCGCGAGCGCCGGCAGCATCTGCATCATCACGCAGCGGCACAGGCGGCCGGCCCCCTCCTCGGTCATCCCGGGCAGTTGCTCGAAGGCCTCGCGCTCGCACTGGCCGTGCAGTCCCTGCCGATCCCGGTCGAAGATGAGCAGGATCCGCCAAGGCTCGGGGAAGGCAATCCTGCAAATGACCGGTGGGACCGCCGTACGCTCTCCGCGTCCGCCGTCGACAATGAAACCGCCGTGCTCGAAGATGCCGATGCCCAGCCCTGATCGCAAGCCGCGACCAGTCAGCTCGGCGAGTCGGGGAATCTTGAGCTGGAGGTCGAATAGCCGGGTTACAGCGGCGCCGACGGCCAGCCCCAACTGTGTGCCCGAGCCCAGCCCCGTGTGCTCCGGGATGGCCTCCGCCACGTCTATTGAGACACTGCCTGGAAGGTCCAACTGGCGGATCACCGTCTCTGCATAACCGAGGGCGCGAGCGCTATCGGGTCCCTGGCTATGCGGTCGCTCGCTTAGCGTCACCGTCAGCGTGGTGGCGACGCCGGCGAGTGCCAGACCGAGGCTTCCGAAGTTGCGGCCGAACCCACCGTGCATGTCCATGAAACCCATGTGCAACCGCGCGGGTGTCGTAACAGTAACGGTCCGCTCCTCCAACGCATCGCCCTCACGTGTTCAGGATGGTGCGCAAGTATAGCCCATGGAAGCGCGCGGCATGACTGTCAGAAAGCGTCGCGGTTTTCAGTGCCTTCGGCGCGCCGAGGTACGCCTTCCCGCTCAATTGACGACCATGCGCAGAAGTGCTAGAAGACACTTCGTGGCGCGGAAAAGACGGCGCTGGCTCTTTCCATCCCACCTCGAATGACGCGATGGTACGGACGCTGCCGAGACAGGCAGCGCGGCGTTTCCGGTGAATCGTAGTGGGCCTTGCTCAAGACATGGCAGGGCCAGGAGGGGGAGTGAGTCGGTGGTGGTGACATCCTCCGAATCTGCAGACGCAAGGTCATGGCCGAGACCATGACGCTGATTGCTGGCAGGACCAGCAAGCAGGGCACCTCGCTGAACGCCGGCAAGCTCAAGGACGAGTACCTTGAGGTGACCGGCACGGTCGAGATGAACACCGAGGATATGGCGCGCCTTGGCCTCAAGGACGGCGACCAGGTACGTCTGCGTTCAGTGGTCGGTGAAACCGTCGTGCGCTGCAAGGGGCGCAAGCCAACCGACCTTCCGTTGGGCATGCTGTTCATCCCCTACGGCCCCCCCTCCTCCCAACTTATGGGCAGCGATACGGCCGCCTCGGGAATGCCGCTTTCCAAGCATTTGGAGGTGCAGGTGGAGGCGCTGCCTGCCGGCGGGGGCTAGAACCGGCAACGACGTAAGCGAGGTCTGCACCATGTCTGAGAATATCCGCATTGTCGAGCACGCCACCTGCACCTTCTGCGGGTGTGTCTGCGATGACATGAACCTCACGGTCGACCTGGACAAGCACCACATCACCAAAGCTGAAAACGCCTGCGTGCTGGGCCGGGCCTGGTTTGCCGAGCACACCATCGAAGAACGCCCGGCTGCACTCATCGATGGCAAGGAGGCGAGCGTCGATGACGCCGTCGAGGAAGCGGCGCGTATCCTCACCAGCGCGCGCTTCCCTATCACTTACGGACTGAGCGACACGACCTGCGAGGCACAGCGCGAGGCACTGGCCATCACCGACCTCATCCACGGCACGGTGGACACAACGACATCGGTCTGCCATGGCCCCTCAGGTATCGCGTTCCAGGGTGTCGGCGAAAGCACCATGACCCTCGGCGAGATCAAGAACCGCGCCGACCTGGTGATCTTCTGGGGAGGCAACCCCGGCGAGGCGCATCCCCGCCTCTTCACTCGCTATGCAGTGACCACCAAGGGCATGTACATCCCCAACGGCAAGAAGGACCGCACCGTTGTTTTGGTGGACGTGCGGCGCACGCCAAGCACGCCGGTCGCCAACATCTTTATTCAGGTCAAGCCCGGGGCCGACTTCGAATTGCTGTGGGCGCTGCGGGCACTGGTCAAAGGCCGGCATGTCGATCCGTCGGTCGAGCAGCGGACCGGTGTTGCGCTCTCGACCATGCAGGACCTCGTCGACCGCATGAAGAAGTGCCGCTACGGTGTGCTGTTCTTCGGCATGGGATTGACCATGACCCGCGGGCGCCACTTCAATTCCGGCGCCCTGCTCGCTCTTGCCACCGATCTGAACGAGTACACCCATTTTGTCGCCAAGCCGGTGCGCGGCCACGGTAACGTCACCGGCGCCGACAACGTGGTTTCGTGGACGACCGGCTACCCCTTCGGCGTAAACTTCAGCCGCGGCTACCCGCGCTTCAATCCGGGCGAGTTCACGACGGTGGACGTGCTCGCACGCGGCGACGCCGATGCCGCGCTCATCGTCGCCAGCGACCCGGCGGGGAATTTCCCGCGGGCTGCCATCGAGCACCTGCACCGCATCCCGGTGATCGTGCTCGACCCCAAGAGCACCGAGACCACAAAGCTGGCGCGCGTGGCTTTCACGACCGCCACCTACGGCATCAATGTCGCCGGCACCGTCTATCGCATGGATGACGTGCCGATCACCCTGCGTCCCGCCTTCGAGTCGCCCTATCCGGGCGATCAGGAGATACTGGCCGCCATCAAGAATCGCGTGCGCGAAATTATCAGTGAGAAAGCCCAAGGCAAGGAGTCACGCCGCGCGGCCTGAGCGATCCGCAGCGCGCAGAAGAACAACAACACCCGCCCGCCGCCATGCCAGATACACTCCGCATCGTCAATGGCCGGGTCTATGACCCGGTCAATGGCAGAGACGGCGAGGTTCACCAGCTCTGCATCAGTGGCGGCAGGATCGTGGATAGCCTGCCGGAGGACGCCCCCAGGCTCGACGTCGACGGCATGGTCGTGCTGCCCGGCGGGGTGGACATCCATTGCCACATCGCCGGCCCGAAGGTGAACCTGGCGCGCAAGCTTCAGCCCGAGGATCACCGTCTCGACCCGCACCCTTTTACCGCTGTCACCCGTTCCGGCAGCGGCGGCATCGTGCCATCGACCTTCGCCACCGGCTACCGGTATGCGGCGCTGGGGTATACCACCGCCATGGAGGCGGCCGTGCCACCGCTCGCCGCCCGCCATGTCCTCGAGGAGTTCCACGACACGCCCGTTATCGACAAGGGCTTCTACGTACTGCTCGGCAGCAATGTGCTGCTCAACCGGCTGCTGCAGCAGGGCCGGCATGAGGAGTTCCGCAACGCGCTGGCCTGGTGGCTCAATGCCGCGAAGGCCTACGCGGTCAAGATGGTGAATCCCGGGGCGGACGAGTTGTGGAAGGGACAGCGCAACACCAATGTCGCCGACATCGACCAGTCCGGGGAGGGCCTGGGGCTCACGCCGCGCCAGCTCATCCGCGGCTTTGTTGAAGCCGTCGAGCACCTGCGCCTGCCGCACCCGCTGCACATCCACTGCAACAATCTCGGCCACAGCGGCAACTACACTACGACGCTGGAGACCATGCGCACGGCCGGGGAAAGCCGCATACACATGGCGCACATCCAGTTCCACAGCTATGGCGGCGAGCCCGGTAAGAACCCGACCTCCAAGGGCCCGGAGATCGCCGAGTTCGTCAATTCGCATCCCAATATCACCGCCGACGTCGGGCAGGTGATGTTCGGCAAAGCGACGGCCATGACCGCCGATGCGCCGCTCGGCTACATGCTGCGCAACATCAGCCACAACAAGTGGATCAACGCCGATACCGAGCACGAGAGCGGTTGCGGGATCGTGCCCTTTACCTACCAGGAGCGGGTCTACATGCACGCCCTGCAATGGGCGATCGGCCTGGAGCTGTTCCTGCTGTCCAAGGATCCTTGGCGCATCATGTTGTCTACCGATCATCCCAATGGCGGTTCGTTCCTGAAATATCCGCGTCTCATCCGGCTGCTGATGGACCGCGAGTTCCGCCATGAGCAGATCCAGCTGGTGAACCAGAGGGCCATCCGCAAGACCGTCCTGCTCGACCTCGACCGTGAATACACGCTGCAGGAAATCGCGATCATCACCCGCGCCGCCCCGGCACGGGCACTCGGGCTGAAGAATAAAGGCCATCTCGGGGTCGGCGCAGACGCTGACATCACCATCTACGAGGAGCACGCCGACAAGGAACGGATGTTCAGCGCGCCCCGCTACGTCATCAAGGATGGCCGGCTCATCATCGGAGACCACGAGTTCCGCACCGATCACGAAGGCCGCGTGCTGCACGTCGCGCCAGATTACGACCCGGAGATCGAAGCGACCCTGCGCCCTTTCTTCGACGATTACTACAGCATCCGCTTCGAGAACTACGCGGTGGCCGATCACTACCTTGATCATCATCAGGTCATACCACCCGTGGCCGCAGCAGGTTGACGAATGTCTCCGCCGACGCCCCAGATCGTGGACACCTTCGCCGAGGCCTTCGCGATGTGGGGGTCGCGCGTCATCATCACCGCGGAGAGCCCAGCCTGGGCGATGGCCGCGGCGCGATCAATGACCGGGTTCGCCACCTCGGTCATCGGCTGCAAGTGCGAGGCAGGCATCGAGCGCGAACTTGCGGCGAAGGAGACCCCGGATCAGCGGCCAGGCGTCAGTGTTCTGCTCTTTTCCATGAGCGTGGACAGTGTTGGTAAGCGGCTGGTCGAGCGCATAGGCCAATGTGTGCTCACCTGCCCGACGACTGCCTGCTACAACGGCCTCGCCGCCGCGCAGACGGTCGTCGTGGGAGGCATGCTGCGCTACTTCGGCGACGGCTATCAGATATCCAAGGTTCTGAACGGCAAGCGGCTCTGGCGCATCCCGGTGATGGATGGCGAGTTCGTAGTCGACGAGCGCTTCGGCGTGCAGCCCGCCGTCGGCGGCGGCAACCTGCTGCTGCTGGGTTCCGACAGCGCCACCACCTTGCAGGCGGCGCAGGCGGCCGTGGCGGCGATGCGGGGCGTTCCAGGCGTCATCCTGCCGTTTACGGACGGGGTGGTGCGCAGCCGCAGCAAGCCCGGTTCCAAATACAAAGCACTCAAGGCATCGAACAACGAGGCCTACTGCCCGACGCTTCAGGCTT
>JBQTIC010000104.1:0-8697 GCA_052388435.1 Chromatiales bacterium
TCGAAGATGGCGGCACATCCCTGTGCCGCAGGAACCTCTGACTTAATCAGAGGTTCCTTAAACTGCCGGCCGGACAGCGTAGCGCTGAACTCACAGGTTGCAGCACTGCAGCTCAAACTCGATGTCGTCAGCGCTCTGAACGGGACGCACTGCAGTGTTGGGTTGCGCGAGAAATCGGATTGTGAAGCGGTGCTTGCCGCCGCTTATTTCCGGAAAGACGTTTGCGCCGATAGCGACGCCGACCCGGACGAGCTGACAGATGACGGTCGGATCAACCGGCTGCTGATAGAAGCCGGAAGGGGCTACGACGAAGAGCGGATGCGCGCTCTCCCGGATCAGGCTCAACGCCTCCGCAACCGCGTCGCGGATGACAGCGAGATCACG
This sequence comes from Chromatiales bacterium, assembly GCA_052388435.1. Classification (GTDB taxonomy): domain Bacteria; phylum Pseudomonadota; class Gammaproteobacteria; order JAJPIJ01; family JAJPIJ01; genus JBQTIC01. The sequence goes on from JBQTIC010000104.1 coordinate 385, forward strand.
GAGCCAATTATGCAGCTGCGCAACGCGGGCTTCCGCGGGCCGGCTCAACCAGAAGTGATAGCCGGGGAGATCGAAGTTGCAGGCCCCACCCGGTATCGGCAAGCGCTGCCTGACGGAATACACCAGCTCATCCTTGCGCAGCAACTGCGCAGGCTGGCACTGGTCGCTGCGCAGCGTAGTAAGCAGCTGGTTCAGCTTGTTTAACGTCAGTTGCAGGCGCTTTGCGTCGACATTCGGGTGTTGTCGCAAGCCCGTGAGCACCTGCGAGTGACGTTCCGTTTCCTTGATAAGTTCCGCCCGCAGATCGAAACGCGACAGCAGGTCGTTGATCTCGATGAGGCCCGCCATGGCCATGCGGCTTTCCCACGCGCTGACGCCGTTGATGCTATGGGCGACAAGGTCGAACAGATACTCCAGTCGCAAGAAGGCGCGAATTCTCTCGTTCAGCGGCTGCTCGTAGAAGATAACTTCTTCCTCAGGCAGGGAGAACAGCGAGTTCTGACGGTCACTGATGGGATCGCTCTTCATCGGCATTCCGCGGCAGGTTCGGTGCGCCGCACCAGTTCGAGGTACTTACGGTGCAGCATATGCACCTGTCGGCGCAGGTGTTCCAAATCGCCGTCGTTACTCAGCACATCATCTGCCCGGGCCAGGCGCCCTGCCCGCGGCATCTGCACCTGCATGATTGCCTCGACCTCGGCGGATGTCAAACCATCGCGTGCTATTGCTCTCTTCCGTTGCAGGTCCTCGGGAGCGTCGACGACGGCGATCCGCTGCACGAGATCTGCCCACCCGCTTTCCAGCAGGAGCGGTACGCATACTATGCAGTAGGGGGTGTCCAGTTGCGCCATCGCCGTGCCTATGGTCTCCTTGATGCGCGGATGCAGGATTGCTTCGAGAGCCGCTCTTTTTGCCGCGTCCTGGAATACCATTTTCCGCAGGGCGGCGCGATCCAGATTACCGTCAGGCGCGAGCACGCCGTGGCCAAACTCGCGCTCGATATGTTCCAGCGCAGGACTGCCTCGCTCAACGAGGTCGCGGGCAACCCGGTCGGCATCGAGCACTGGAACGCCGAGCGCCGAAAAAAGTTCACACACGGTGCTCTTGCCGCTGCCTATCCCGCCAGTCAGGCCAACTGCGAAGGGCATGTGGGGCCCGCCTCAGCCGGAGACGACGCCTCCGAGGTAGGCGCGAGTGATCTGATCACCCCAGAGCAGGGATATCCAGCCCGCCGCAGCAAGCAGAGGTCCAAATGGAATGGGCTGGCTGCGCTCTCGCCTCTTCATCGCGATGAGTACGATGCCAGTCACGGCACCCACGGCAGAGGCCAGCAAGACGGTAAGGGGAAGAGACTGCCATCCCGCCCACGCCCCCAGGGCCGCGAGCAGCTTAAAGTCGCCGTAACCCATACCTTCTTTCCCGGTGAGCAGCTTGAACAGCCAGTAGACCGCCCACAGCACCAAGTAGCCTGCCATTGCCCCGAGCACGCTCGCCTCTATGTCGGTGTAAACGCCAGCGAGATTCAGCCCCAAGCCCGCCCACAGCAGCGGCAGCGTGATCGCATCCGGAAGGAGGTGTCGATCCAGGTCTATGCAACCGAGCGCAATCAGGGCCCAGCCGAGCGAGGCGGCGCCCATAGCTGCCACGCCGAAGCCATAATGCCACGCGCTCACTGTCGCGACCACCGCGGCGAGTATCTCCACGACCGGATAACGTCGCGGGATGCGCGCACCGCAGCCGGCACAACGACCACGCTGAAACAGAAAACTGAGCACGGGTATGTTCTCCCGCGCGCGTATCGGGCGCCTGCAGGCGGGGCAGTGCGACGGCGGGCGCCAAAGGTTGAAAGGCTCCGCGGGCGGCGGCCCGCTACTGTCTGATTCTGCGTAGTGAAGCCGCCACTCGCGCTCCATCATCAGTGGCAGTCGATGGATGACAACGTTGAGAAAACTGCCGACAACGAGGCCGGTCGACCCGGCGATCACAAGATAGAGGGCGGGGTTGGTGGCGAGGGCAGTAAGGAGATCCATAATGCGGCAGCCCCGATCGCGATTTGAGGCGGCATAACGTCGAACTTGCAGCGCACTGACACGGCTGCGGATCCTGGCGCCCGCGGCTGCTTAGTGATCCACGCTTTCCGGGCCGACCCTACTCGTCAAATGGCCTGGCCCAACTTGAAGATCGGGAGGTACATCGCAACAACAAGCCCGCCGATCAGGATGCCGAGTACCGACATGATGATCGGCTCCAGCAGGCTGGTAAGGGCCTCAACCGCGTCATCGACCTCCTGCTCATACCAGTCAGCGACCTTCCCCAGCATGGAATCAAGCGAGCCGGACTCCTCGCCGATGGCGACCATCTGAACAACCATGTGCGGAAAGATCCCGGAGTCGCGCATGGCTGCCTGCAGCTGCGTGCCGGTTGAAATCTCATCGCGCATCTTGATCGTGGCATCGTGGAAGACGATGTTGCCGCAGGCCCCGGCCACCGAGGTCATCGCTTCGACGAGCGGCGTGCCCGCGGCGAACATGGTCGAGAGCGTCCTCGCGAACCGAGCAATGGCCGACTTCTCCATGATCGGTCCCAGCACTGGCAGCTTCAGCACCAAACGATCGAAGAAATGCGCGACTTTGGTCGAACGCTTCTTCAACAGCCAGATGCCGAAGGGTATACCGACGATCGCGGGTATGATGAGGTACCACTTGTCGCGAAAGACATTGGAGATGCCGATCACCAGCTTGGTGAACGCAGGCAGGTCGGCGCCGAATCCCTGGAACAACGATTCGAACTGGGGTATGACGAACACGAGCAGGATTGCGGTAATGACGAACGCCACGACGACCACGGCCGTGGGGTAAAAGAGAGCGCTCCTAATCTTGGACTTGAGCGCCTCCATCTTTTCAAGGTAGGCGGCGATCTTGTGCAGGACGCTCTCCAGCACGCCGGCATGCTCGCCGGCGGTAACCAGGTTGACATAAAGCTCGTCGAAGTGCTTGGGGTGTTTGCCCAGCGCTTCCGCCAGCGAGCCGCCCGCTTCGACGTGACCCTTGATGGCCATCACCAGGTCCTGCATCTTCTTGTTCTCATGGCCGCGGCCGACGATCTCGAAGGACTGCACCAGCGGGACGCCCGCAGACATCATTGTCGCCATCTGCCGGCTCAAAACGGCGATGTCTTTGGCGGTGACGCTGCGCCCCCCTCTGCTCAACAGCGGCCGCGGCTTCTTGCGTACCCGCAGAGGGTTGATGCCCTGACGGCGCAGCGTCGCGCGGATAAGAGTGTCGCTGCTGCCGGACATCTCGCCTTTCAGGCGCTTGCCCTGGCTGTCCATTCCCTCCCACTGGAACGTCACCGCCTTGATTGCCTGCTCAGCCATAACGCTACTCCATCGTCACGCTATTGATCTCTTCGATACTGGTGATTCCGTCGACCACCTTCTTCAACGCTGACTGCCGGATGTTGGGAACACCCTCCTTCTGCGCCTGATCCGCAAGCGTGATCGCGTTGGCGCCATCCATGATGAGCCGCTTCATAGTGTCGGAGATGGCCATGACCTGATAGAGGCCCGTACGCCCCTTATAGCCGCCGTTGCACAGCTCGCAGCCGACCGCGTGATAGACGCGGAAGCCGCTCGCGATCTGCTTCTCGGTGAACCCCTCCGCTGCCAGCGCATCAGGTGGGATCTCAATCGGTTTCTTGCAGCTGTTGCAAAGCCGGCGTGCGAGCCGCTGCGCGATGATGATGTTGATGGTGGTGGCGACGGCAAAGGGTGGCACTCCCATGTCCAGCAGTCGCATCAGTGTCTGCGGTCCGTCATTGGTGTGCAGCGTCGACATGACCATGTGGCCGGTCTGGGCGGCCTTGACCGCGATGCTGGCGGTCTCCACGTCGCGGATCTCACCAACGAGGATGACATCAGGGTCCTGACGCAGGAAGGCCCGGAGCGCCTTGGGGAACGTCATTCCGCTCTTCTCGTCGACCTGGACCTGATTGATCCCGGGCAGGTTTATCTCCACCGGGTCTTCCACCGTGGAAATGTTGATGTCGGAGGTATTCAGGATGCTGATGCCCGTGTAGAGCGACACGGTTTTGCCGCTGCCTGTCGGGCCGGTGACCAGGAACATTCCGTACGGCTTCTGGAGAATCTCCATATAGATCTTCTTCTGGAATTCTTCATAGCCGAGCTGGTCTACGCTAAGACGAGCGCTGTCGGAATCAAGGAGACGCAAGACGGCCTTCTCGCCATACAGTGTCGGACAGGTACTGACGCGGAAGTCGATGGCCTTGTTCTTGGACAGCTTCAGCTTGATGCGGCCGTCCTGAGGCACCCGGCGCTCCGAAACGTCAAGGCGCGACATGACCTTGATGCGCGCAGCGATCTTGTTCGCCAGCGCCACGGGCGGCTTGGCGACCTCTGTCAGCACGCCATCTATGCGCAGACGCACGCGATAGTACTTCTCATAGGGCTCGAAGTGCAGATCCGAGGCGCCCTTCTTGATGGCGTCGAGCAGAACCTTGTTGACGAAGCGCACCACAGGCGCATCGTCGACATCCGAGTCGTCGGGTTTCTCTTCCTGCCTGTTCAGTCCGACATCGAGACCCTCAAGGTCGTCCAGACCACCCTCATCCATGGCAGCAAAGCCGGTATCCGCCGCCTCCACCGCCTTGTCGATGACCCGAGCCAGCTTCTCTTCCTCCACAAGGATCTGCTCGGTGGTGCCGCCGACGTGAAAACGGATCTCGTCGAGGGCCTTCAGATTGGTCGGATCCGAGATGGCAATGAACAGGCGGCTGCCACGCTTGAATATCGGCAGGGCATGGTGACGGCGGATGATGTCCTCCTTGACGAGCTTGGTGACATCGGGATCGACTTCAAGAACGTTGATGTCGAACAGCGGCACCCCAAACTCATTCGATGCCGCGTGCGCGATGTCGCGGCTGCTCACCAGCTTTTTCTCGACCAGGTGATTAACCAGCGGTGCCTTGTTGTCGAGAGAGGCCTGCAACGCCTGCTGCGCATCCTGCTCGCTCAACAGGCCGTTAACAACCAGCATGCGGGCCAGCCCCGTCAGCGCAGTTTTGGGTGTTGAAACCGCCATCTAGTTAATCACTCCGGTGAACAACTCTGGAGTCTACCCCCCTCAGGCCTTGGGCACGGGACGCGCGTTTAGTGGAACCCCTGCACCCACGGTTGCGTGAAGTCACTAATTAAACAATGGTAGATGAAATGCACGTAAAGGGCCAATTTCACTGACGTAAACTGGGGCTTCGCGCGCGTTCCCACGCCGGGGCACAGCCTGACGCCGCGACGCGATTACATACCCGCTGACCTCAGGACCAGACGCACGACAGCGTACATGACGAGGACAAAAAGAATCGTTCCGGCGAGGCCAGCGAGGACGTAACGGGACGGTGAGCCACGGGAGAAGTCCCGCTCGCGGTTCCTGCTGCTCTGCACGCCGAAGGCGGCGGCGAACGCGCTGCCGAGGACTGCCCGGAGTCCAGGCTTACTGGAGTTTTCCCCGCCGGTTCTCATGGTGTCATCCTCATCCTGCAAGCGTAAAGGCAAGCGGGCATGCCGTACAATAGCGGTGCCGAGTATGGCGAGGGTTATCTTTCATTGGGGAGGAGAAGTTGCCGGATGGCCATGTTTGAAACCTTGAAGGAAGACATACGCTGCATCTTCGAGCGCGATCCCGCAGCGCGCTCCACGTTGGAAATTCTCTTTGCTTATCCGGGGTTGCATGCGATATGGTTGCACCGGGCCGCGCACTGGCTGTGGCGTGTGGGGTTCACCTGGGTGGCACGCGTCCTCTCCCACCTGTCCAGGTTTGTCACCGGCATCGAGATCCACCCTGGCGCCCGCATCGGCCGCCGCTTCTTCATCGATCACGGTATGGGCGTGGTCATCGGTGAGACCTCGGAAATCGGTGAAGACTGCACGCTCTACCACGGCGTTACGCTGGGCGGCACGAGCTGGCAGAAGGGCAAGCGCCACCCGACTCTGGAACGCAACGTCGTGGTGGGCGCGGGCGCCAAAATTCTCGGGCCGATTACCGTCGGTGCGGGGGCGCGCATAGGGTCCAACGCCGTCGTCGTCAAGGACGTGCCGGCGGGTGCGAGCGTCGTTGGCGTGCCGGGGCAGGTCGTTGTACCACATGATGAAAAGGCCCGGCAGCGAGAAGACCTGGCGAGGCGCATGGGGTTCGACGCCTACGGGACTACCAAGGACATGCCTGACCCTGTCAGCAATGCCATCCACTCGATGCTGGACCATATCCATGCCCTGGAGCAGAAGCTCGAGGCCATGCAGCAGCGTATGGACGAGGACAGCCTCAGGGTTTCACAGGCCTTCAATCACAGTAAGGACCAGCAGAAGACCGGGTGACGGGGGCCGTCTTGCGCGGGCGGGAATTACTCGTGCCAATAGTTGACTAAAATAGTCAGTTATGGGATTCTGCATAGCGCAACTTCATCGGAATATTGAGCTTATGCGGCTGACGACTAAAGGCCGATACGCAGTTACCGCGATGCTGGATCTGGCCCTGCACGAGCATCATGAGCCGATTGCGCTGGCAGACATCGCCACTCGGCAGGGCATTTCGCTCGCTTATCTGGAGCAGTTGTTCGCGCGCCTGCGCCGCCGGCAGCTGGTGCAAAGCGCGCGCGGTCCGGGTGGGGGGTACCGCCTGGGCCGCGAGGCGCGGTCTATCTCGGTGGCAGAAGTTATCGCCGCCGTCGACGAGAGCGTGGATGCAACCCGCTGCGGCGGCCTGAAGAACTGCCAGGGCCAGCACCGTTGCCTCACCCACGATCTGTGGGAGGACCTGAGCCATGAGATCGAGGGTTTTTTGAGTCGTATCAGCCTGGCCGCGCTGGTGAATCGAAGTACGGTGCAGGACGTGCGTGCGCGTCAGGACCGGGCGGCGGATGCTGTAGCGGTCATTCCGGTTTGGAAGGTAGAACGCAGGAGAGGTGGTAACGATGGCCATTACGTTGACTGAGCGCGCCGCGCGGCACGTGAAGCGCTTTCTCGCCGAGCAAGGCGCCGACCGGGGATTAAGGGTAGGCATCAGGAAGACCGGCTGCTCCGGCTACGCCTACGTGGTCGAGCCGACCGTAGCTATCGGCGAGCGCGACCAGGTGTTCGAGTCGATCGGCATACGGATCGTGATCGACCGGGACAGCGTGCCATATCTGCTCGGCATGGAGCTGGACTACACCCGCGAAGGACTGAACGAGACCTTCAAATTCCGCAATCCGAACGTGAAGGCGACCTGTGGCTGCGGAGAGAGCTTCAGCGTCTGATTCGCGATAACACGGTAAATCACCATGGCGAGCAATCCGCAGTCGGTCGATGCACTCATCAAGAAGGGCTACGATGCCGGGTTCTACACCGACCTTGAGTCGGACACGGCCCCGCCCGGGCTGAATGAGGGCATCGTTCGTCTTATTTCCCGCAAGAAGAATGAGCCGGATTGGCTGCTGGAGTGGCGGCTGCAGGCGTTTGGGGCCTGGCAGGGAATGACGGAGCCTGACTGGGCGAGCGTCCACCATCCGCCGATCGACTACCAGGCGATCTCCTACTATTCGGCGCCGAGATCCAGGAAGGATGGACCGAAGAGTCTGGACGAAGTCGATCCAAAACTGCTCGAGACTTACGAGAAACTGGGAATCCCGCTGCGCGAGCGCGAGATCCTCGCTGGCGTGGCCGTCGACGCGGTGTTCGACAGCGTGTCAGTCGCCACGACCTTCAAGGGGAAGCTGGCGGAGGCGGGCGTCATCTTCTGCTCATTTTCCGAGGCGGTGCAGAACCATCCCGAGCTGGTGCGGCAGTATCTGGGCACCGTGGTGCCGCAGGCCGACAATTTCTTCGCCGCCCTCAATTCGGCCGTATTCAGCGACGGCTCGTTCTGCTACGTGCCCAAGGGGGTGCGCTGCCCGATGGAGCTGTCGACCTATTTCCGCATGAATGCCGAAGGCACCGGCCAGTTCGAACGCACCCTGATCATCGCCGACAAGGGCGCGTACGTCTCATATCTCGAAGGCTGCACCGCGCCGATGCGCGACGAGAACCAGCTTCACGCCGCCGTGGTCGAACTCGTCGCGCTCGATGACGCCGAGATCAAATACTCCACCGTGCAGAACTGGTGGCCGGGCGATGCCGAAGGCAAAGGCGGCATCTACAATTTCGTCACCAAGCGCGGCGATTGCCGCGGACCGCGCAGCAAGATCTCCTGGACGCAGGTCGAAACCGGCTCCGCCATCACCTGGAAGTATCCCAGCTGCATCCTCCGCGGCGACGACAGTGTC
>JBQTIC010000105.1:0-8864 GCA_052388435.1 Chromatiales bacterium
ACCGGCGCGACGGTTACTGACCAATTACGCAAGGGTCAATAAGCGCTGTCGCGAGCCCGATAACCCTCTTCGGTCAGCCTCGTTCCCTTTAACCCTTTTTGGCAGCCACACGCGTTCATAGCGTGTACCAGACCTCCCCGCCAAAAGGAGCAACTATGAACCGCATTACCGCAGCATGGGCCTTCGCGGCCTTGGTCACGGCGTCGAACGCCGCGCACGCGCTCGGCGCGCTGACCGATATTCAGATCTACGATCGCAGCGAGCGGCGTCATCTGCCGGTCTACGAACACAACGGGCGCTACTACATGGTCGGCAAACCGGGTAACGAATACCAGATCCAAGTGCGCAATCAAAGCGGCGGCGACGTGCTCACCGTTGTCTCGGTTGACGGCATTAACGTCGTCAGCGGCGAGACCGCGAACTGGGATCAGAGCGGTTACGTGCTGGAGCCGTGGAACAGCATGGACATCAGGGGCTGGCGCAAGAATCTCGAGCGCACCGCCGCGTTCTATTTCACTCGGCTGCCTGACTCCTATGCAGCGCGCACCGGACGACCCGACAATGTCGGCGTCATCGGCGTGGCGGTGTTCCAGCGCCGGATGGACGTGATCCCGGATCCCGTGCCGCTGACCCAGGAAGACAATGCTGCAGAACCTGCCCGGCCATTTGGCTACTCCCGCGCGCCAGCGCCATCGGGCCGTGCCGGCGTTGGTGCCGAGGCGCAGTCCAAGGCGCTCCGCCAGCGCCGCAATGAGGCGGACATTAGACGCGACGAAGGACGGCTCGGCACCGGGCACGGCCGCAGCGAGACCTCCTACGCGCGCTACACAACTTTCGACCGCGCCACGGCGGCACCGGCGGAAGTCGTCACCATTTACTATGACAGCTATCGCAATCTCGTCGCACAGGGCATCATCCCCGCGGAGCGGGACATCCGGCCGCTGGCGGCTTCGCCGTTCCCTGGCCAGTTCGTGCCCGACCCGCCTCGCTGAGCGTCTCCGCAGGTACCGGGCCAGCCAGCGCGCGATCATCCATCTCATGGACGGCAGCAGCGGGTTCGCGGAGGGGAGACTCCGCGAACCGGCCAGTTCCACTACACTAGCGGAGGGCATGGATGACTCGCTATCCGACGAAGACCTGATGTTGCGCTACGGCGCGGGCGACGCATCCGCCTTCGACATCCTCTACGGCCGCCACAAGGGCGGCCTCTATCGCTACCTGCTGCGCCAACTGCGGGATCGCACGCTGGCCGAGGAGTTGTTTCAGGACGTGTGGCTCAACCTCATCAATGCCCGTGGACGCTACACCGTGCAGGCAAGGTTCTCGACCTATCTCTACCGGATCGCGCACAACCGGCTCATCGACTGGCTGCGTCGCCGCAATAGTGTCGTCACGGTCTCGCTTGACGGGACTGCGGACGGCGAAGGCGAGCCCGCCGACGTGGCTGACGAGCGGACCCCGCTGCCCGAGACCGGCTGCTGGGCCGCACAGCAACTCGCGCGCATCGTGGCGCTGGTCGAGGCGTTGCCGGCCACTCAGCGCGAGGCCTTTCTGCTGCACGAGGAAGGCGGGCTGAACGTGGATGAGATCGCCGAGGCGACGGGTGTGAACAGGGAGACGGCCAAGAGCCGCCTGCGCTACGCGCTGAGGCGGCTGCGAGCGGGCTTAAGAGACTATCGATGAGCGAACAGCGCGACCCAGACTTTGAGCGTTACCTGGCGGAGCACGCCGACCTGCTCAGGGCCTATCGCGCCGGCTCCGGAGAGTCACCGCCGGAGTCGCTGAATGCGCAGATACGGGCCGCGGCGCGGCGCGCAGCGCGCAGCCGGCCGCGCCTGGCAGGACGCCGCTTCCCTGGTGCCCCGTCCCTGCCGCTGGCGACTGCCGCTGTCGTGCTGCTCAGCGCCTCCCTGTTACTCATAATGCGCGAACAGGGATACACGGGCTTGGGGCGCGACCTGAGCAAGGAAGCGGTTAGCCCGACCCGATCTGCGGAACCGGCGCCAGCCATACCGCCGGCAGACGCAGGCTCGCCCGGGCGGCAGGCCAAAGATACCTTCTCCGCAGAGCAGATCGAACCGATCACTGCGCCTGCACCGCCCGCGGCGTCGCCATTGCCACAAGAGTTGCCAGCGCCGGCAACCCGCACGCCGGGGTCAACCACGGTATCGATGCCACCGGCGGTCGAAGCGGACACAGGCAAGGGCGAAGCCGCCGCGGCCGCGGAGAGGCAATCCAGCAACGCCGCGCCCGAGACTCCCGCTACACCTGCGCTCAACGATCTGTCGCGCCTGGTGCCCGAAGGCGCGGGTGTGTCCACAGCGCCATCGTCGCCGCCGTCCGTCGAGCAGCTCCGCGCGCCGCAGGCCTTTCCCGCCAAGATCGGACGGGACGACGTCGAAGGGCTCCCGCGGTCATCGAGTTCCCTGCAATCGGGCGAGCGCAAGAAGAACGGGGAGACTGCACGTGACAGTACGAAGGCCGATGAGGCGGAACGTGCCCAGATGCCTTCCTCTGGCGGTGTGCCCGCAGGAAACGTAGAAGAGCCGGCTTCCGCCGCCGCACAGTCCGAAGCCGAAGCGAAGACGGAGATCAGCACGCACGGGGCAGAGTCCGCCGCGGACCCGCGAACCCTCCGTTCGCCGGCGCAATGGCTGGAAGACATTCGCAGGTTGGTGCGCGAAAACCAGCTCGAAGAGGCCCGGCGGGAGTTGGAACGTTTCCGAAAGGCCTACCCTGGCTATTTGCTGCCTGCAGACATGGAATATCTCTCACGCGAACCGTAGGACGCAAACGGGCATTGCAGGACGGCGCGTTACGTGGGAGTTGAGGCCGCGCCCGCTTGCGGGCGTCGCACCGGGAATGACTTGTTATGCGGCAACTTGCAGGCGCGAGCGCAGATACTCTGGCGCAAAGTCGGCTCCATTGGGCCATACCAAGGTGCACCACTCCGGATGCAGCATGAAGTGCCGGAAATACTCAACGCTCTTCAGGGGTTTCTATCGCTCATTCCGAAGCAGTTCGATCTCCACCAGGCTGGGGTTCCCGTTGCCCTTGCCATGGATACAGTAAGTGAATGCGAGAATGCGGCCGTTCTTGCGAAACAGTTCGGGGTGGAGATAGGGGCAGTAGATCAGCCCGGCAAAGTCCTTGCCGAGCTTGCCGCCTAGCGAAAGCACGCGCGTCGGGTCGCTCCAAGGGCCCCAGGGATTCTCAGCAGTTCTCAGGTAGACCGAACGCGGATCCCGAGTCAGGCCGCCGACGTGGAGCATGACAAGGCGGCCCAGATAAGCGTTCCAGGCGACGGAGACCGGCCCCCCAGATGTCGCGGACCAGCGGCGCAGCTCGAGCTTGGGATGGTGAGAAGCGATCCTCATGACCACTCCAGAACTCATAGGCGGCCGGTTCGCGGATACGGGCTACCGGGACGCGAGAGAGGCAGGTCGCACTCTCCCAATCTCCCTTCTTCTCGATGGAATACAGGTACAGATATCCGTCGTCGCGGGCAAGGATGCTATGGGGCAAGACCGGCAACGGCGGCTTACTGCCGGGCTGCACCACACGAGTGAATGTCCAGGAGTTGCCCTTTGCCTCGGCCAGACCGATCCCATCGTCCTGGAAGGCGAAAGAGCCTTCACCACCGCCGAGCAGGATGCGATTGAAATAAAGATAGGTCGTGCCGCCGACATGCACGCCGCCGGCTGGCCAGATACGATGCTTCCTCCACGATTCCGGTGACTCCAGCGGCAACAGGAACGCAACTCGCCCGCCGGTCCCCGCGAGATACTCCGCCGCAGGCCCATCCTTATGTCACGAAGACGCGGCTGACGGAGCTGCTGACCGCCCCTTCGACTTCGTCCCTCCCGTCGGGCTTCTTGTCGCCAAAGAAGGTGTCGCCGTACGTCCACAGCGCCGATCCGTCCGGGAGCAGGATCGGGTTCGCCCCGTCTTGGAAGAGGATTTTCGCCTTCCGCGCGGCCGGTTGCCAGAAGTCGGCCCGCTGCTTCGCGCGGACCTGATAACGGCCGAGCACCAGCCGATCCGAATGCTGGGTCGAGCACGCGATCAATCCGGCGAGCGATGCAATCAAGACTGCGAGCAAGGCATAGCGGACGGAACCAGTTCGTACGGTTGTCAGAATCGCCTCTCCTCATGGCGGTCACGGTAGAACGTCCGAAGCCTAACGATTCGGCTCAGGCGCGCGCCTTTGGCGCGTCGCTCTGGAGCCGGTTGTTATGCGGCAGAAACATCGAGTTTCCTCACCTGTTTCAGGTCCACCTTTTTTCGGACGTGCCACAGGTCATACTGATCCTGCATGGCCAGCCAGCTCTGCGGAGACCTCCCCAGTGCCTTGGAAAGGCGAAGCGCCATCTCCGGAGAAACGTTACTCTCACCGTTCAGAAGCCGATTCAGCGTTGACGCGGACACGCGCAAACTCTCCGCAACCTTTCGAACGCTGATATCAAAAGGTGCAATATAGACTTCCCGAATAAACTCACCCGGGTGCGGGGGATTGTGCATACTCATCAGTGATAGTCCTCGTAATCAATCCAATAGGCATTGCCGTCTCGAAACTCAAAGGTCATACGCCAATTGCCGCTGACTGCAATCGCCCATTGACCTTTCCGGTCCCCTTTGAGGGGATGCAGTTGAAAGCCGGGTATATCCATGTCGTCAATAGTCACGGCGGTTTCCAAGGCGGCCAATTGCAATCGGATCTTCTTTGCGTGGGCCGGCCGAATGCCCGAAGTCCGGCCGGTCACGTGAAAGCGGCGCAATCCCTTGTGCCGAAACGACTTGATCATTTGTAAATTATAGCGTGTTGCGCACTACGCAACAACGTCCCCCCCACCGCGTAACGGCAGCGGGAGCTGAGCGGCTCCTTGAGCGAGGCGGGACACGGAGTGTCGCGACGAGGTCAAGGGCCACAGCCGCGCAGCGGGCCGCTCCGGCGACAGTTCGGCCACGCGCGCGCCGAACCGGACGGTACAGCGAAGCCGATGTCATGGGCGTCTCCTCCGCCATACAGCCCAGCACTGCCGGCGCGACGGGGGCCAACGGGCGCCTGTCTGCGTGCAACGCACAGGCAGGCGGCTCCCGCTGCCGTTCAGTCCCGCGAGCGTGGCGCCGTCCATCTCAGTCGAAGCACTACGTCGTTCCGTCATCGTGCCTTCCTCGAAGCGGCTTCCCTCCCCCGGCGCGAGCGGGGCTGAACGTCCCGCATGACCCGCCGCGACGCGGTCGGCGTCGATGCGGCGGTTAGCGGGCACGCACGCGAGATTGCCAGTAATAAGGACGCCGCGCATGGTGTGCGACCGCAAAGATAACAATGCCCTCGGGCTCCGGCTGGTATATGAGTGAGAACGGAAATCCATTCACCAAGACTCGGCGCGTATTGGAACCAAACGGCGAGCCTGATCGAGGATAAGCAAGAGCGCGAGCGGCAGCCTCTTCGACCGCTGCGGCGAAACGCGCGCCCAGCCCAGCTTCGGCCTCACTGTAATAGATGATCTCGACAAGAAACTCGAGCCGTGCGGCGGCGATGAACCGCACGCTATTCACCGGGCGAGCCGTCTAGCCTCGGCAAACACGCTTTCCGCGGAAAATGTCGGCAGTTCGCCGCGTTCATACGCCGCGGCTCGTTCTTCGATTTCCCTCTCCCACGCCTGCTCGATCTCCGCGAGTGGAGCATCGCGGAGCGACTCAAGCAGAAGTTCGGCAAGTCTGGCCCGTTCTTCCGGTGACAGCGAGCGCGCCTGCGCTTCAAGCTCCTTAAGCGTGTCCGGCATGGTAGTACCCTCCAAGCAACGCCCCCATTTTACGCCCGCCTCCGTGTCTGTGCATCGTGCACGCTTAAGGCAGCGGGAGCTGAGCGGCTCCCTTGAGCGAGGCGGGACACGGAGTGTCGCGACGAGGTCTGAAGTGGTCCTGGTTTCGTGGACACATCGAATAGAGTGTTAGCATCACTGAAGAGGTGTGTCCACGAAACCAGGACCACTTCATTGAGCCATTGCTCGCGGCTCCGGGCGCTTAGTGCTTGTAGGCCGTTTCCGCGTTCAAGGGCCAGAACCATAGCGCCTTGCATTGCTGAATGGAGTGCGATGACGAACCACTTCCACTTCTGCGGATCTCCGGCGACGCGTTCCGAATACTCCAGCGCTGTCTGGAGCGATTCAATGACGTCCTGCTGCGTATCGGTGGAGAAGTAGCCAGTGCGCATTGCTGCAAGCTAACGCTCTGCATAACCCGCGGCGGGCGAGCGATGGCGTTGCTTGCTCGCTCCGGACCTGGCGCCCGCCGGCGGGTTCATGCGGTAGTTGGGCCGCTCCCCGACACACCAGCTACGAGGAGATTTGTACGGGTTCCCACCTGCGTTTGTTCCGGCCGTGCTTGTCAGTCCCACGCGAATGGTTCCGAACCACACCGTGCCTGGTCGGAATTTACCCGTAGGCAGAGAGGTCGAGTCTTGCTCCGCCGCATATGTGCTCCACGAGGCAAGTCCGAGCATAGAACGCACGCGAGATGCTTCCGTGGCCAGGGCCCTTCGTCCTCGGTTGTACGCAGTAGCCCATCTTCCCGGTAAGCTCGGCGTGGCCCTTTGTTCGAATGATTCGACGAACGAGATCGTAGTCGGACTTGATTGCCGCATACAGCGCCGGGTCTTCTAGATCGAATTGGACCGCAGCATGAACGGGCGACGACGACTCCTGGATGTTCACGAAGGTTCGGCTGACAACGATGATCTTCCTCAACTTGCTATACAGATGGCTTTCCTCGAACTCCTTCGCTAGGACGTCCACGGGGTCGATCATCGTTATCGCCATCGTCTCCTTGACCTTCACGATTCCCCCGGCCAATATGCGAACAGGGATAACCTTGAGCTCCCACGAACCAAAATCCGGTGCTCGCGATGAGTTGACGGGCAGCCCGAGGTACTGCTCGAGAACGTGGCCAGCCCAACCCTTGTTCTTTCTTCCATTCTTCCAGACAGTAACCCCAAACCTGGCTGCCAGGGGCCGAAGATCGGTTCCGACCAGCGCTCGGACACGTCTCAGCGCTTCTGCTCGCTCCATTGAGCCTCCGCGGCTCTGAGACCGATTTGCTTCGGCTCCTGCAACTCAGCCTTTACCCGTCTTGCGGCAATATCGACGTAATGGGGGTCAAGCTCGATCCCGATGCACCGGCGGCCGGCCTTTACCGCCGCGACTGCGGTGGTCCCGTTGCCGAGAAACGGATCGAGCACGAGCGCCGTCTGTCCTGTCGACGCAAGGATACAGCGCTCTACAAGTGCTACAGGCTTCTGTGTTGGGTGCTTTCCGAAGACCTTCTCACCGTTGCTCGGAGCCAAGATCGGCCAGACGGTCTTCATCTGCTTCCCACCGGCCGTCTGGCGCATAAGTTGGTAGTTGAACCGATGCTTGCTCTTCTCGTTCTTGGCGGCCCAGATGACAGTCTCAACGGAGTGCGTGAAGTAGCGACACGAGAGGTTCGGCGGCGGATTTGGCTTCTCCCACGCGATATCATTGAGGACCTTCATGCCAAGTTGCTGCATCCCATAGCCGACTGAGAAAATGACGTGGTGCGTGCCTGTGACCCAGATAGTTCCATCGGGCCTCAGGACCCTTTGGCACCGACGAAGCCATTCGGTGTTGAACTCGTGGTTCAGCTCCGGCCCCCTGGACTTGTCCCAATCTCCCTTGTCCACTTTGACCATTCGCCCGGCGTGACAGGTGATTCCGCCGTTTGACAGGAAGTATGGTGGGTCGGCGAAGATCATGTCGAAGCACCCCTCAGGGTACTTCTCCGCGATGGCATCTAGCGTCGCTAGGCAGTCGCCTTGGTAAATCCAGACGCCACGGCGGTTGTCACTGTAGGCGCAAGAAAGAGGGACAAGCGTCGAGCCGAGCACGACTCCGTCCAGGGGCGAGGCGTGGATCTGCGCGTCGTCAGCGCCTCTTGCCCTTGTGCGTGCCCTCTTGCGCTCTCTCGGCTCTTTCGTCGTAGCCACTTTCATGTCCTCACTCTACTGGAAGACCGTGCGACGGCCCAACGACAGAGGTGAGCGACCGCCGCCGACGGCGACGGTGGAGCGCACAAGGCACACTCGAATTGCCGCCCGGCATTAAGCGGAGAAGCGGGGCGGCGGTTCGCTCGACTGACTTGTTCGGCAATCACTCCTCCAAGCGCTTCCATATCTTGTGATCTGTCTCAATCAGTGCTAAGTGACGGGCAAAGTGCTCCAACTCCTCAGCCCATCGGTGATTCTCATGCCGTTGCCTGTCTCGCTGTTCGGCATCCTCCTCGGCGTTCGCATCACGCCCGGTCGCCTGACTCGATTGACCGCCAGTCTCAAGCAGCATCCTCGTGTGTCTGACTCGCGAGTTCCATTCACGATCCAGCGCGTCAACGTGGTCAGCGAGTCTCTGGATCGCCGCCAGGAGAGCAGCACGATCCACATCCTCACGTAACAGCTCCCGGCGCACCGAATCGAATAGCACTCCCGTCCGAGTGGATTGGAAGCTGTCGTCCGCACTCCTCGGGAACATCGTCTTGGCGATGGCGCAAACCAAGATGCGGCCGATGTCTTCCTCGCTGGCGATCCCTCGCAGGCCGCCAAAGAGTCCTAAAAAATATGCTCGCTCGAGCAACCCAGACTTCTTGATCCAGGCGAAACCCGGCTCCTCGGCAAGGGATCGGGTGGCTGCCGCTACGGCTGCGTCTACCTCTGATTTACCAACCATGGCTCTGCGTTCCTAGGCTGTCGCGTGTTGCCGAACTAGAAGTAGACATCATGGATAAATGTAGGCATTTTTTGCCAAAGGTGGCAAGGGATATCCAGATGTAGCCATTTGGCATTCGGGCAC
>JBQTIC010000106.1:0-18580 GCA_052388435.1 Chromatiales bacterium
TCGTGAATGCCGAGGAACCCACGTCGCTGGTGACGTGGATTCGCCACCGGGAAGGATTGCCCGCTGGCTGCCGCGTCCCACCCTCGATCATCGTGACGACACAGCGCGAGTTCAACACCAAGCATCCGCAACTGGTCAGACCTTTGATGGCGACAAGGGTGATCGGTATTCTGGACAGCCTCGCCACGAAAGTGCTGAACATCGAAGAGGTGGCAGCGATTGCCGATGTGCCTGCCGCGGAACCCGCTCCTTCCATGCTCACGGGACACGGCGCAGCCAGCGCCAGCGCGTCACTGCGGGCCCTGGTCGTCGACGACAGTTTGCCGGTACGCGTGCAGATCAATCGCGTTCTCAAACCGTACGTTGATCGGATCGATTTTGCCGAAACAGGAGAGGAAGCCCTTAATCTGGTTGCGCAACACCGCTATGACATCATCTTTCTGGATGTGGTGCTGCCGGGTGCCGATGGCTACGAGGTCTGCCAGACCATCAAAGACGGCTCAGCCGCGCAGACGCCGGTCATCATGCTGACGAGCAATTCCTCTCCCGCCGATCGGATAAAGGGCAAGCTCGCGGGTTGCGACACCTACCTCATCAAGCCAGTCGGACATGACGTGTTCAATGCCGTGGTGGGGCAGCTCCTGCACAGACGCCCCACCGTGGTTGCTCAAACGGGGTAGGCGCATAAGCCTGCATTTCAATTACTGACGACATCGCGTGTAGACAGCAATGACCATAAAGAAAGTCCTAGTAGTGGATGACAGCCCGACCGACCTCGCGAACCTCGTGCGCATCGTGAGCGGTACCGGTTGCCAGGTGATCATTGCCGGCAGTGGTACGGAGGCGCTCTCGAAGGCCAAGACTGAACGACCGGACATCATTTTCATGGACGTCGTAATGAAGGACGTGGACGGTTACGAGGCGTGCAGGCGCCTGGCCAGGGATCCGGCAACCAGTGCTATCCCGGTCATTTTTGTCACCAGCAAGAACCAGCGCGCAGACCGCGTTTGGGCAATGCTTCAGGGCGGCAAAGACTTCATCTCGAAACCAGTCGTGCCTGAGCGGATCCTCAATCACCTGGGCGACGTTCAACAAGCCAGGTCGACCGCGGCCGAGTCGGTGGCGCGCTCACACTGACGCACTCAATCGCCCGAGACAGTGGGATAAGCAGCAGACACAGAACTGATGAATGTCCAGACTCTGCAAGCCTCCGTCGCGGCTGACCCGGGATGGCAGTTCACCGCGGCCGGATCACAGTTGGCGGGATCGCCCCCTCCTGCGGAGGATGACGGCCGTCAGTTGCGCCACGGGTACCTGGTGCGCGGCTTTGGCCTGCTCACGCTACTCATCCGCAGCGACACCGTAGGCGAAGTTTTCACTGGCCAGCGCCTGTATTCCATACCGAATGCCCCGTGGTGGGTGATGGGAATGATCAACGCGCGCGGCAATGTCGTGCCGGTATTTGATCTGCAGGGGCTATTCGGTGGCGAGAGAGAGATAGCGAAGAAATGGCTGCTGGTTCTTGACAAGGCGAAGAACGCGGTCGGGTTTTTCATCGAAGAGCCGCCTCAGACCTTGTACATGGAAAGATCCGATCTCCCCCTGCCCGCATTGCCAAGTCTGCTTCAGCAGTACGTATCGATGGGCTGCTCGGCATTGGGCAAGACCTGGCTCGAATTCGATCACAACGGTTTTTTTTCCGGGCTGACGGAAAACCTGGGTCTGGTCCAACCATCGGCGGCCGGTGCCGAACGCCAGAAACATAGTCCTTGATCGAAAGGTAGAAGTGTTATGAAAGAAAGAGCGAATCTGCAACACAGACTGAAGGCCGGGTTCTTCATGGCGGCGGTCGTGTCCACGGCGTTCGCTGGAACCGCAGCGATGCTGGTGGCGCAATCATGTAATGCGCCGACCAGCACCCAGGCTGTCATTGCGACCGTAATTACCTCGACACTGCTATGGGCAGTGCTGGGCGCTGCCGGCTGGGTCTATCTGCGCCGCCTCAGCCGTCCGCTCGCCCGCCTGAAAGGCACGATCATGAAGATCGCCGAGGGTGACCTGCTGGCGCGCACCGGTCTGCGCGGGAGCGATGAGTTCAGTCAGATCGGCCAGACGTTGGATACGATCCTGGAGGAGCAAAGAACGACGGGTACCCGCTTCGAGCGCGAGAACGAGCAACTCAATGACTCCATCGTCGCGCTGCTGGAGACCGTGGCGCAACTGGCGGAGAAGAACCTCGCCATCCGCGCGCAGGTCAGTGAAGATGTCACGGGGCCTATCGCTGATGCACTTAACCTGATGACCAGCGAAACTGCGAGGGTACTTCGCGAAGTGACGCGGATTTCCAGTGAGGTGGCAGAGGCATCGAACCTGGTGAAGTCGCAATCTGACATGGTCACGGAACTGGCCAGCTACGAGTACCAGGAGATCGAGCAAACGGCCGATCAGCTCGCCGTCGCTGCCGACACAATGACCAAGATTGCCAAGCTGGCGCAGATGTCCAGCAAGTTTGCCGACCAGGCTACGCAAACCACGCATGCGGCCGTCGAAACCGTGAGCGCCAGCCGCGCCGGCATGGATCGGATTCGGGAAACCATCCGCGAGACCGGCCGCCTGATCAAGCGCCTCAGCGAGCGCTCGCAGGAGATTGGCGAGGCGGTGAACCTGATCGACGGCATCGCTGAACGGACCCACATTCTGGCGCTGAACGCGAGCATGCACGCGGCAGCGGCCGGTGAGGCAGGACGCGGATTCGCTGTTGTGGCCGAGGAGGTAAAGCGGTTGGCCGAGAGCGCGCGCGAGGCGACGTCCAAAGTATCAGCGCTGGTGTCGAACGTTCAGGCCGAGACTGCGGATTCCATGACCACCGTCAACAATGCAATCAGTGAAGTCGTGGACGGCAGCGACCTTACCGAGAAAGCCGCCGAGAAGATGACAGAGACGCAGCACACGACCCAACAACTGGTCAGTATCGTGCAGAAGATCGCGATGGGCGCCGTCGCCCAGGCCCGCAACAGCCAGGGCTTGCGCGAGCGCACCGACCATATGATGGAGAGCGTGCGCCAGACCGGCGAACACATGCGTGTACAGACCTCGTACACCGATCAGTTGGTGGAATATGCCATGGCGCTGGTGGAGTCGGTGGGTGTGTTCCAACTGCCCGACGAGGAAGCCGAGGCTGCCTAGGCGTGCGAATTGAGGAATGACAGGTGAATGCTCCCGCCGTAGCGGTACGGCCGCCCGCCAGCCATCCTGCCCCTCCCGATCGGCATCAGCACGACGGTACTCCCGGCGGTGAACTCCAGTCATTGATCGCGGCGCTGGAGCCGATGCTTCTTGCGCCCACGCCTGCCTCAGAGAGGCTCCAGGCTGCGGCGAATCTCATCGGATCTATCGTGGAAGCGGCCGGCAGCTCCAGTCTTCTGGGGTTTCAGGAGATCTGCATGCTGTTCAACGAGCGGGTGATCGCAACGGCCGCATCCCCGGACATCACACCGGCGCAAGGTGTACTGCTCGCCGCCTGGCCGGCCCTGGCCCGTGCGTACATTGCTAATCCCGGTCACCCGGATACCGGCGACGCATTGATCCGACATCTTGAGGACCCTGCCTGGCCAACGCCGCTGTCACCCGATGACGCCGAGCTGCTGCGGGAGTGGTCGTGCCCGGGGGAGCCGCGAGATGACGCTTGCGAAGCCCTGGGGGCGCCCTTGCAGATCACGACGGCAGGAGAGACCTCTTTCGCAACGGAGGTTTCCACGACGGCCAGCGTCGTGAGTGCCGACGTCCTGCACATGTTGCGTGCGGCAATGCAGGACCTGGCAACTCTGACAGAAGAATCTACGGCTGCCCACCCCGGCGTCCTGCACAAGGTCGCCCGCCGGGTTGAGCGATTCCGGGCTGCGGCCGAGATGGGTGGCCTGCGCTGCGCGCAGACGATCGCTTCAATGGTTAACGACAACCTGCGGCTCGCGCGGGAGGACGCGCCAGCGGTAACGATGCAGTTGTTGCGCAGTTGGTCGGTGCGGATGCTCGATTACCTGCAACAGCCCGGCGATGTCACCGCCAGCATGGCGCTGGTTGACCTCCTCTGTGATCGCCGCTGGTCGCAACCCGTCGCCGAATCGAGCAGAGACGAGATTCTCGGTCAATTGCGGGCAGTCGCTACCGTCGAGCCCGAGCGCCTGCAACGTCAACGAGAAATACGGCCCGAAGACCTGTCGTTAACGATCCCCGAGGATGCGCCGCGTGATCTGCTGGAGGCGATCCTGCACGAGTTGCCGGGTCACGCTGCGGTTTTTGCCTCTGCGATGCAACGGCTCAGCGGCGATGGTGGCAGCTTGCAGGAATTGGACGCAGCGCGGCGCGTTGCCCATACCCTCAAGGGTGCAGCCAATACCGTCGGCGTGCGCGCCATCGCCGTGCTGATGCACCACGTGGAAGACATTCTCGATGCACTGCGCGCGCGCGCGCTGTTACCCGCGGCAAAGCTGGCCGGGATGATGGTCGAAGTGGCCGATTGTCTGGAAGAGATGACGGAAGCGCTGGCCGAGGGCAAGGATGCACCTCCGCAGACGCGCGCCGTGTTGCAGGCCGTACTGGACTGGGCGCATCGCATGGACCAGGACGGGCTGCCGGAAGACGCTTGCCGCACGGCGCCGCCGGAGCACGTCTCGCGCAGCGAAGCTGACGAACCGGCAGGTACGGGCGATGTGCAGGCCGGGGTGGGTGCGGCTGCGCACGTGCCAAAGGCGAACTTGGACGAACTGACGCGCCTGATTTCTGAAACCCTGATTGCAAACAGCCAGTTACGCAACGGTCTGCAGACAGTGACACGGTATGTACTGGGATTGCGTCAGCAAAACGCGAACCTGCTGCAGCTTGTCGGTGACCTGGAACAGCAAGTGGACAGACGTGGGGGTCGCGCGGGTGGCAAGCACCCGAAACGACGGCGGGAAGACTTCGATCCGCTTGAACTGGAACGGTACGACAACTTGCACACTGTCACGCACCGTCTGCAGGAGGCCGTGGCCGACTCCCACACCCTGAACACCTTTGTCGATCAACAGCTCAACGACCTGGCAGATCTGATAGTCAAGCAGGACGTGCAAAACAAGGAGGCGTATGAACAGGCCATGCGCATGCGCATGGTACCTGCCCGCTCGGTGCTGCCGCGACTGCAGCGGGTTGTGCGCCAGACCGGTCGGATGACCGGTAAAGAGGCCGTGCTTGCCGTCGAAGGCATGGACACGCTGATCGACAGCGAAATCCTCAAACACCTGGTCGATGCCTTGATGCACATCTTGCGCAACGCCGTTGACCACGGTATCGAGTCCTCGGAAGAGCGGCAGCGAGCAGGCAAACAATCCGTCGGCAGGATCACGCTGGTCTTCCAGCGTGAAGGCAGCCGGATCCTGGTGCGCTGTCAGGATGACGGCGCCGGACTTGATTTCGCAGCCATCCACAAGCGTGGCGTCGAGACGGGCTGCATCCGTCACGACGAGAACATGACGGAGCAGGCGCTGGTCGATCTGATCCTCAGGCCCGGTTTCTCCACGCGTGCGGCAATCACCGAAACCTCCGGCCGCGGCGTAGGTCTGGACGTGGTGCTGACCCAGGCTGCAAAGATAAAAGGATCACTGCGAATCTTCTCCAGACCCGGCCAGGGGTGTCTCGTCGAGCTGCGGCTGCCGGTGATGCTGACATCCACACACGCACTGTTGATCCCGGCACACAGCGAACTTCACGCCCTTTCCAGTGCTGGCGTGTCGCGAATCTTCCATCCAGGCTACGGACGAATCGAGGAGCGCGATGGCAAGCTTATTTATCACTTCGATGACACAAGCGCTGAGGCGGTCTGCTTTGAGACACTAATCCACCGTTCTGTCGATGCGAGCGCACCGATAGACCGGCGCCCGGCACTCCTCGTCGAGGCAGACTACGGAGACAGGGTCATCCTGGTTCCCGGGATTGTCGATACGCGCGACGTTATCATCAAGGCGATCGGCTGCCACCTGCCGCCCGTACACGGACTGGTGGGAGCCACCATCCTGGGCGACGGCAGCGTCGCCGCAGTACTTGATGCTGCCGAACTCTTGCGGCCCGCCGCCTCCGTGATCGACCACGGCGCCGGTGAGCGCGGGCCTTCGACCGAACAACCCGCCAGGCGCCGGGCGCTGGTGGTGGATGATTCCATCAGTGCGCGGCGAGCACTCGCACAATGTCTGGAAGATTCCGGGTTCGAGGTGTTGACGGCGAAGGACGGCCTCGAGGCAGTGGATATACTCGACAAGAAGCGCATTGACGTGCTGCTCGTGGACCTCGAGATGCCAAGGATGAACGGACTGGAGCTCGTCACACATGTCCGGCTGCGGGAGGACCTGCAATATTTGCCGGTCATCATGACGACTTCACGCTCCACGCAGAAACATCGCCAGCAGGCCCATGCGGCGGGTGTCGATGTCTACCTCACCAAGCCATTCAACGAAGACGACATGCTGACCCACGCGCATGAACTCCTGCGACGGTCGAGCGTGTCGAAGAGCAGCGCGGCCAATTCAGAGACTGTCGCGCGCATGCCTGATGCCGGCGGGAACAAGCGGCCGGCTGCGGGAGATGGACGATGAGCCACCTGGCGGACAGTGGCCTCATTCTGTGCCAGCCCATCCGCGTCTTGCTTATCGATGCTTGTTCCGACACCGAACGGCTCCTCACGCGCCGTGGTGCCTCCGATGCCTTCACCATTGCGGTGGAGCGACACGACCCCCGCAGGGGCTTTCCTGGAGAGCGCTTCGATTGGTCTCGCTACGACGCGGTGCTGTTAGATTATGACCTGGGGCTGAATGCGGAGACCGGACTCGACTGGTTAGGCGGCCTGCAAGCGCGAAAAGGTGTGCCGCCGGTCATCGTGCTCTCCAGCATCAATAGCGCCACTCTCGCTGTGCAGGCGATGAAGCTTGGTTCCCAGGACTACCTTGTCAAAACCGAAATCGATCCGGCTCGATTAGGCAGGGCAGTCGCCAACATGGTGTTGGAGCGTGCCCTTCCGCCTCCCCCAAGAGAGACTGAGCAGACCGAACGCCTTGCTGAGTTGAGTTTGCAGCCGACGTCGACCGCGCCGCATCGCGACGCGCGTGAGTATACCAACGAGCCTCTGTTTCGCACGGCGCATATTGACCCCGACGCCGATTCGGACATCAAAGTGCCGGGCTACCGCGTCGTCGAGAAGATTGGCGAGGGCGGGATGTCGACCGTCTGGCTTGGCGAACGTCTTGAGGACGGCCTGAAAGTCGTCCTGAAGGTGTTATTAACCGATACGGACGTGGAACGCGAAATCCTGGGTCGTTTCATGCAGGAATATGATCTTATCGGGAGGCTTCGCAATCGCAGTGTTGTGGGAGTCTTTGAGCGCGGTTTCGCCAGCGCCTATGCCTACATCGCCATGGAGCACCTGCCGGGCGGGAACCTCGCCGACCGCATACGCCGAGGCCTGACTCCGGACCAGGCCATCGATTACCTGCGTCAGATGGCCAACGGCCTGGGCGCCGCGCACCGACTGAAGATCGTGCACCGTGATCTCAAGCCGCGCAACGTACTGTTCCGCGACGATGGCAGCCTTGCGATCGCCGATTTCGGCGTTGCCAAGATGATGCATGAGCTTGGATGGCAGACTCAAAGCAATGCGTTAGTCGGCACACCCTTCTACATGAGCCCTGAGCAATGTGACGGTTCGCCCGTCGATGCTCGCAGTGATTTATACAGCCTTGGCATCATCCTCTTCGAGATGTTGACCGGTAGCAGGCCCTTCAATGTTACAAGCCTCGCCGGGCTGTTCCACGCCCATCTCCACGATCCAATCCCCCAGCTGCCCGGCGAGCTGCCTCGATTCCAGCCGCTCGTGAACGGGCTCCTCGCCAAGGATCCGGACGAGCGCTTTCAGGATGTCGACGATCTGTTCCAGGGCCTCGAATGGGTCACCTGAGCGCCGGAGAGCCGCGGGCGACGCAATCCCGGATACAGGGTGAAGCGAGGCCTCCGTCATTGTTAAGGAACCTCTGACTAAGTCAGAGGTTCCTGCGGCACAGGGATGTGCCGCGGGTTCTACCCCGCCATCTACGAAGGCTGCAAGCCGTTGAAGATGAAGCAAAGCAAAAACCACGCTTTTTGCTTTGTGTGCTCTGAGAAGTCCCGGATGGACTTATTCAAAGCTTCCTTAACTTACGCCACAGTAGATTCCGTCAGCGCCCGGGATCTTTATCAGCGCGGCACGATCCCCTTGCGCCGTTCCGCGTTGAACAGCAACAACGCACCCAGGCTTAAAAGCTTTGGGTGGCATGTCCCTCTTGAGCTGGGACTAAACTGCTACAGGCCGAGCTCCTCTGTCAGCCCGTGTCATTGTGGCTTGTGTGCCGGGGGCAAACTCCGTACAATCGCCCCCTCGTTTCTCGAAGTAATGCAAGGGGTTGACGCGCATGTACGCCGTGGTCCGCAGCGGTGGAAAGCAGTACAAGGTGGCCGAGGGTGACACCCTGGCGGTGGAGAGAATAGCCGCCAGCGAGGGCGATGACGTCGAGCTCAACGAGGTCCTGATGCTGGTCGACGGGGAAAAGGTGACCGTTGGCTCGCCCACAGTCGTTGGCGCCAGAGTATCCGCCAAGGTGGTGGCGCACGGTCGCGGCGAAAAGGTCAGAATCATCAAATTCCGACGCCGCAAGCATCACCGCAAGCAGATGGGACACCGGCAGGCGTATACCGAGTTGCAGATCACCAGAATTGAGGGCTGAAGGCGCGCTTGCGCCTAGAGGGTTCAAAGGGTCGAGCGATGGCACATAAGAAGGCAGGCGGCAGTACGCGCAACGGTCGCGATTCGCTGGCAAAGCGCTTGGGCGTGAAGCGTTTCGGTGGTGAGTTCGTGCGCGCCGGCAACATCATTGTCCGCCAGCGCGGCACCGCGTTTCATGCTGGCCAGAACGTCGGCCTCGGACGCGATCACACGTTGTTCGCTACAGTGGATGGTCACCTCAAGTTTGCCGTCCGCGGCCGCAGGCGCCGCACGTACGTCAGCGTGCAGCCGGCTTAGCGGCCCGCAGGGGCCGCAGTGCAAGGAACCCCGTCGCCGACGGGGTTTTTTGTTTGTGCCTGAGTCAGAAAGCAGTCCCATGAAATTTGTTGACGAAGTCATCATCCATGTCGAGGCCGGTCGCGGCGGCAACGGCTGCATGAGCTTCCGGCGCGAGAAATTCATCCCCCGCGGCGGGCCGGATGGCGGTGACGGCGGTGACGGCGGCAGCGTTTACCTGGAGGTCGATGAGGGCCTTAATACGCTGATCGACTTTCGCTACCAACGGCGCTTCCAGGCTGGCAACGGTGAACCCGGCACGGGCAAGCAGTGCAGCGGGCGGCGCGGCAACGACCTGCATATCCGCGTTCCGGCGGGTACGCTGGTGCACGACGCGGGGACGTTTGAACTCATCGGCGACCTGACCGGGGCCGGGAACAGACTGCTTGTGGCTCGAGGCGGGACGCACGGGCTGGGCAATACGCATTTCAAGAGCAGCACCAACCGTGCGCCGCGGCGGATAACCGAAGGCGAGCCGGGCGAGGCGCGCGAACTGCGGCTGGAGCTGCGCCTGCTCGCCGACGTCGGCGTGGTCGGCGTCCCGAACGCGGGTAAATCCTCGCTTATCCGTACGGTGTCGGCGGCGCGGCCCAAGGTCGCGGATTATCCGTTCTCGACCTTGTATCCGAGCCTGGGCGTGGTGCGCACCGGTCCGGCGCAGAGTTTTGTCATTGCCGACGTGCCCGGTCTGATTGCGGGCGCCTCGGAAGGCGCCGGGCTGGGCATACGGTTCCTGCGCCACCTGCAGCGCACCCGCCTGCTGCTGCACCTGATCGATCTGGCGGCGGAAAACGAAGGTCGCGACCCAGTGGTGGACTTCATGACTGTCGACCGCGAACTGCAGAACTATTCCACGGAGCTGTACTCGCGCGAGCGCTGGCTGGTGCTCAACAAGATCGATCTGCTGCCGATCGCGGAGCGACGCGCCCGGGCCGACGCGATCACCAACGGCATCGGCTGGCAGGGGCCCGTGCATCTCATCTCCGCGCTGAGCGGGGAGGGATGCGAGGCGCTGGCGCATCGCGTGCAGGAACGCCTCGATCGCATGATGCAGGACCATCCTGCAGAGGTACGGACGCCACTATGAGCGATACGCGTGCGGATATCCGAAACTTCCGGCGCTGGGTGGTCAAGATCGGCAGCGCGCTGGCGACCGAGGATGCCAAGGGTCTCAAGGTCGAGGCTATCGATGCCTGGGCCGCCGATGCTGCAGCCCTGTGGCAACGCGGGCTGGAGGTGGTCCTGGTGACGTCGGGCTCGGTCGCGGAGGGCGTGGCGCGGCTCGGCTGGAAACGGCGCCCGCACATCCTCCACGAGCTACAGGCCGCGGCCGCCGTCGGCCAGATGGGACTCGCGCAGGCCTACGAGTCGTGCTTCAAACGCTGCGGGATCCGCACCGCCCAGGTGCTGCTGACCCACGACGACATGGCCGACCGCCAGCGCTACCTGAACGCACGCAGCACCCTGCGCACGCTGCTGAAGCTGCGCGTGATCCCGGTCATTAACGAGAACGACACCGTGGCGACCGAGGAGATCCGCCTGGGCGACAACGACACACTCGCGGCGCTCGTCGCCAATCTCATCGAGGCCGACCTGCTGGTGATCCTGACTGACCAGGCGGGTCTCTACGACAAGGACCCGCGCCAAAATGCCGATGCGCGCTTCATCAGCGAAGCGGTGGCGGGCGACCCGGCCCTGGAGCCCATGGCCGGGGAGGGCGGCGCGTGGGGTCGCGGCGGCATGCGCCCCAAGCTGCGGGCGGCCGGGCTCGCCGCCCGTTCCGGCACAGCGACCATCATTGCCTCTGGCGAGGAACCGCGCGTGCTGTCGCGGCTGGCGGCGGCGGAGCCGCTCGGCACATTCCTCGGCTCCGGCCGGGAGCCGCTCGCGGCCCGCAAACAGTGGCTCGCCGGCCGCCTGAAGGTGCAGGGACGGCTGCGGCTGGATGCCGGCGCGGTGCGCGTATTGCGGGCGCAGGGCCGCAGCCTGCTTGCCGTGGGCGTCACTGAGGTGGAGGGAGACTTCCAGCGCGGCGCCCTGGTGGTGTGCGTCGACCCGGAAGAGCGCGAGATCGCGCGCGGCCTCGTTAACTACTCGGCCACGGAATCGCGTGCCATCAAGGGCGTGGCGAGCGATCGGATTGAGGCGGTACTCGGCTATGCCTACGAGCCCGAGCTGATACACCGCGACAACCTGGTGCTGTTGTAAGGCGGAACGCAAAGTGGTTCCGCCAATCGCACGGCGGAAGTGCCCGCGGGCGTTTCGCCCTACGGCAGCTACAGGGCGCGAATGCGCGCGGTCAGCCGTGACTTCTGGCGAGCCGCCTTGTTGCCGTGAATGACGCCTTTCGTGGCCATGCGGTCGATCACCGGCTCAGCCGCCTTGTAGGCCGCCTCCGCGGCCGCCTTGTCCCTGGCGTCGATGGCCTTCGAGACGTTCCTGATTCGGGTGCGCAACATGGAGCGGCGGCTCGCGTTGTGCTCGCGACGCTTCTCCGACTGCCGGGCGCGCTTCTTTGCGGATTTGATGTTAGCCAAGCCTGGGCTCCGTTGCGTGTGCCTTGGGGTGCGGTTAAAGGCGCGAAAATATGCGGGTTCACGGCTGAAATGTCAATCCTGTATCATACGCGGCGTGCTGTTGCCGTTTACCCGCTGCGGCCCCCTAGTACCGGCATAGGCAATCCGTCTGAACGCAGGACTCTTTCGATCGGCCGCCGCGGTCGGCCAGATGACGCTCATCTCCCGCATCCTCGGCTTCGTGCGGGACATGGTGCTGGCAAATCTGCTTGGCGCCAGCTACGCGGCTGACGCCTTTTTCGTCGCGTTCCGCATCCCGAACTTTCTGCGCCGGCTCTTTGCCGAGGGCGCCTTCTCGCAGGCTTTCATTCCGGTGCTCGCCGAGTACAGGACGCAGCGATCGCATGGAGAAGTGAAGGCGCTGGTGGATCGCGTCGCCGGCACGCTGGCGGGCATCCTTTTCCTCGTGACCACTCTCAGCGTGTTTGCTGCGCCGCTCATCGTAATCGTGTTCGCGCCGGGGTTCACCGACGAGCCCGAGAAGTTCGAGATCACAGCGACCATGCTGCGCATCACTTTTCCCTACCTGCTGTTTATCTCGATCGCAGCATTCCTGGGCGCGATTCTGAACACCTACGGTCGCTTTGGCGTGCCGGCGTTCACGCCCGTCCTGCTCAACCTGTGTCTCATCGGGGCCGCCATCTTCGTGTCGCCATATTTCGAGAGGCCCGTGGTCGCCGTCGCCTGGGGAGTGTTTCTAGGAGGCCTGCTGCAGTTGGGCTTTCAGCTCCCGTTCGTGGCGAGGCTCGGTCTGCTGCCGCGTCCCCGTTTCGACTGGCACGACCCCGGGGTCCGGCGCATCCTGCTCCTCATGGGACCCGCGATCTTCGCCGTATCGGTGTCGCAGATTAATCTCATGGTCGACACGCTGCTGGCGTCCTTCCTGCCCACGGGCAGTGTGTCCTGGCTGTATTACTCGGAGCGGTTGCTAGAGTTCCCACTCGGGATCTTCGGCATAGCGCTGGGAACCGTCATTCTGCCGCACCTCTCCGAGCGCCATGCACAGGGTTCCACAGAGCAGTTCTCGCACCTGCTCGACTGGTCGCTGCGCTGGGTATTCCTCATTACTGTGCCGGCGGCGATCGGGCTCACCGTCCTGGCCGGCCCGATGCTGGCGACCCTGTTCCAGTACGGCGAGATGACCCCGTTCGACGTGGAGATGTCGATGCTGAGTCTGACCGCCTACGCGCCGGGCCTCATCGGCTTCACGCTGGTTAAAGTCCTGGCGCCGGCCTACTTTGCGCGCCAGGATATGCGCACACCGGTGCGCATCGGTGTCATCTGCATGGTCAGCAACATCGCGATTAACCTGATCGTGATCTGGAAGCTCCGGCACGCGGGGCTGGCGCTGGCGACCTCCCTCTCCGGCCTTCTGAACGCGGCTCTGCTCTATTACGGTCTGCGCCAGAGCGACATCTACACGCCCGGGCCTGGCTGGGGGCGGCTCTGGCTGCGGCTGCTCGTTGCCAGTGCGGTCATGACGGCAGTGGTATTCCTCGGGCGCGGTGACCTGGCGAAGTGGATCGCGTGGGGCGCGGCGTCCCGCGCGGAACATCTGGCTCTGTGGATCGCTGCGGGCATGGCGGCGTATTGGGCAGCGTTGTGGCTGCTTGGTGTTCGCGTCAAGGATATGACGGCATTCCGCGCGCCGGTATAATTCCACGAGCTAAGTCCGGTTGATCTCCTGGTTGCCGATGCAGTTTATTCGCGGTTTGCACAACTTGCGCCCTGGCCACCGCGGCGGCGTGGTCACCATCGGCAACTTCGATGGCGTGCATCTCGGGCATCAGGCGCTGCTGCGCCAGTTGCTCGACGCGGCCGCACACCATGCCCTGCCGGCCGTCGTAGTGATATTCGAGCCGCAGCCACGTGAGTATTTCCAGGGGGCAGGCGCGCCGGCGCGCCTGAACCGGTTCCGCGAAAAGCTGGAGCTGCTGCGGGAGGCGGGCATCGCGCGCGTGCTCTGCCTGCGCTTTGACGAGAAGATGGCGGGCTGTGAGCCGGAAGCTTTCGTGGAGCAGGTGCTGGTGCAAGGATTGGCGGCCCGCGTCGTCATCATCGGAGATGATTTCTGCTTCGGTCGCGCGCGTCGCGGCAACTTTGCCTTGCTCACGCAGCTGGGCAGGGAGCATGGGTTTGCGACCGAGCGCGCCGACACGTTCCGCCTCGACGCTGAGCGGGTCGGCAGTTCGCGCGTGCGCACCGCACTGGAGCAGGGCGACCTCGAAACGGCAAGGCGACTGCTGGGACGGCACTACAAAATGAGCGGGCGCGTCGCCCACGGCGAAAAGAGGGGCAGGCAGATCGGTTTTCCGACGATCAATATCAACCTGCATCGGCGCCACACGCCGGTGCGCGGCATCTTCGCCGCGCGCGTGCACGGCCTGGGCAGCGGGGCGCCGCTCGATGGCATGGCATATATCGGCGATCGCCCGGTGGTGAGCGGCACCAAGGTGCTGCTGGAAGTGCACCTGTTCGATTTCACCGGTGAGTGCTATGGCCGCCACGTACATGTCGAGTTCATCCGCAAGCTGCGGGAGGATGCGTTCTTCAGCTCGCTCGAGGCTCTGCGCGAACAGATGCATGCCGATGCCGACCAGGCGCGGCGACTCCTGCGGGCGGCGTCATGAGAGGCGGGATCAGTGGAAGACAAGGTCGAGAGCCGGTACAAGGACACGCTTAACCTGCCGCGCACGGATTTCCCGATGCGCGCCAATCTGCCCGCGCGCGAACCCGAGATCTTGAAGCGCTGGCAGGAGATTGATCTTTACCAGCGGTTGCGCGAACAACGGCGTGGTCGCCCGAAGTACGTGCTGCACGATGGACCACCGTACGCCAACGGCGACATACACCTGGGCCATGCCGTCAACAAGGTATTGAAAGACATCATCGTCAAGGCGCGTGGCTTAAGCGGTTTCGATGCACCCTACGTGCCCGGCTGGGATTGCCATGGCCTGCCCATCGAACTCATGGTGGAGAAGAAGGTGGGCAAGACGGGACGCGACGTGGACGCCAGGCGCTTCCGCGAGGCCTGCCGTGCCTATGCCTCTGAACAGGTCGGCCGGCAACGCGCCGACTTCCAGCGCCTCGGCGTGCTGGGGGACTGGGCGCATCCCTACCTGACCATGGATTACGCCTTCGAGGCGAACATTATCCGTGCGCTGGGTCGCATCATCGCCGCGGGACATCTCGAAAGGGGATCCAAGCCGGTGCACTGGTGCGTCGATTGCGGTTCGGCGCTGGCCGAGGCCGAGGTGGAGTACGAGGACAGGGAGTCGCCGGCCATCGACGTGCGGTTCGCAGTCATCGACGAGCAGGCGTTGCTGGCGCGCTGCCGGCATGTGCCTGGGAAAGAGGGCCACGGCCCGCTGTCGGTGGTCATCTGGACCACCACGCCGTGGACGTTGCCTGCCAATCAGGCAGTCGCGCTCAATCCCACAGTTGACTACGCCGTGCTCCAATGTGACGGACCGGCAGGCAGGGAGCGGCTGCTCGTTGCCGAACCGCTCATCAAGGAGGTGATGGATCGCGCCGGCATCCAGGACTACCGCGTCATCGCGTACTGCGCCGGTGATGCGCTGGAAGGACTGATGCTGCGGCATCCGTTCTACGAGCGCGACGTACCCCTTGTCCTCGGTGCCCACGTGACCGTCGCTGCGGGTACGGGCGCGGTCCACACGGCGCCGGGCCATGGTCAGGAAGACTACGTGATCGGCAGTCGCTACGGCCTCAAGGTCGACAACCCCGTAGGCGACGACGGCAGGTTTCTGCCCGGCACGCCGCTTTTTGCCGGCGAACACGT
Source organism: Chromatiales bacterium (assembly GCA_052388435.1). Classification (GTDB taxonomy): domain Bacteria; phylum Pseudomonadota; class Gammaproteobacteria; order JAJPIJ01; family JAJPIJ01; genus JBQTIC01. The sequence continues at coordinate 15,494 of JBQTIC010000106.1, forward strand.
GCTTAAGGCGCAAGCCCACGTCATCGAAGCGCTTAAGGCCCACGGCAGGCTGCTGCACCAGGAGACGGTGTGTCACAGCTATCCGCACTGCTGGCGGCACAAGACGCCGGTCATCTTCCGCGCCACGCCGCAGTGGTTCATAAGCATGGATGCGAACGGTCTGCGTGCCGGCGCGCTCAAGGCGATCAACGGTGTCGGTTTCACGCCGGAGTGGGGACGCGATCGCATCTACGGCATGGTGGAGAACCGTCCCGACTGGTGCATATCGCGCCAGCGCACCTGGGGCGTGCCGATTACGCTGTTTACGCATAGAGAGACCGATGAGTTGCATCCGGATTCAGCCACGCTCATCGAGCAGGTCGCGCAGCGCGTCGAGAGACTGGGGATCGACGCCTGGTTTGAACTGGACCCTGCCGAACTGCTCGGCGCCCAGGCGCAGCACTACGTCAAGGTGCGCGATACGCTCGATGTATGGTTCGACTCCGGGGTTACCCATGATGCGTTCCTGCGCCGTGCAGCGGCGCTTGCGTTTCCCGCGGATCTGTATCTCGAGGGATCCGATCAACATCGCGGCTGGTTCCAGTCCTCGCTGCTGGCCTCGGTGGCGATGAACGGCGTGGCGCCCTACAAGGGAGTACTGACGCACGGTTTCACCGTCGATGCCTCGGGCAGGAAGATGTCGAAGTCGCGCGGTAACGTGGTGGCGCCGCAGCAGGTGATGAAGAGCCTCGGTGCCGATGTGCTGCGGCTGTGGGTGGCGGCGACCGACTACCGCGGCGAGATGGGCGTTTCGGACGAGATCCTCAGGCGCATGGCGGACGCCTACCGGCGCATACGCAATACTGCGCGCTTCCTGCTCGCAAATCTGGACGGCTTCAACCCCGGGCACGACATGGTGGCGAACGACGATCTGCTGGCGCTGGACCGCTGGGCGCTGGCGCAGGCCACCGAGCTCCAGGCGCGTGTCATCCGCGCCTACGAGGAGTATGAGTTTCACGTCATCTATCAGCTCGTGCACCAGTTCTGCACGGTGGAGCTGGGCAGCTTCTACCTCGATGTGCTGAAGGACCGCATGTACACGATGCGCCGCGACAGCGTCGGCCGCCGTTCGGCGCAGACAGCGATGTATCACATCGTTGAGGCGATGGTGCGTTGGATAGCGCCGATCCTGAGTTTCACTGCGGATGATATCTGGCAGCACCTGCGCGCGCCGCGAGGCGAGTCGGGCGGAGATTCGGTATTCTTCGCGACCTGGTACGATCGACTGCCGTCTGTTCCAGCCGCGACGCCGGAGGAAGCGGCCGACGGGCAATTCTGGCAGGCAGCGATCCGGGTCCGTGACGCGGTCAGCAAGGAGCTCGAGAAGCTGCGTGTGGCCGGCGGGATCGGCGGCTCGCTCGAGGCCGAGGTGGATCTGTACTGCGGGGAAGCTCTCCGGGAGCAACTCAGTCAGATCGGCGATGAACTGCGTTTTGTCTTGATTGTGTCGTATGCCCGGATACATTCCGCGGCGGAGCATCCTGCGCATGCCATCCAGGCGGGGGATGTTCCCGGTCTCTGGATAACGGTCGCCCCGAGCGCGTACTCGAAATGTGAGCGGTGCTGGCATCGGCGCGAGGATGTCGGAACTCATGCCGCACACCCGTCGCTGTGCGGCCGCTGCGTGGGCAATGTTGATGGTGCCGGCGAGCACAGAGGGTTCGCCTGATGAGCGAGTCCGGGGAAGGTAAGGGCTGACATCGTGCAGTGGCTATGGCTTTCCGCCTCCGTAGTGGCGGTCGATCAGGTGACGAAATACCTCGTGAGCGCCCACTTTGAACTTCACGAATCCCGCGAGATCCTGCCGTTCTTCAACCTCACCCTCGTGCACAACATGGGCGCGGCGTTCAGCATGCTGCACGATGCGGGCGGCTGGCAGCGCTGGGGATTGAGTGTGCTCGCGGTGGCGGTGAGCGTTGCGATAATATACTGGTTGCCGCGGTTGCGGACGCAGTCTTGGCGGCTGCCGCTGGCGCTGGCACTGATCCTGGGCGGGACGCTGGGCAATCTGTGCGACCGGCTGGCGCTCGGCTACGTGGTCGACTTCCTCGACTTCTACCTCGGCAACAGTCACTGGCCCGCGTTCAACGTCGCCGATTCAGCGATCACGGTGGGTGCCGTTATCCTCATCCTGGATACCCTGAGCAGGCAGCCCCCCGACGCCGGCGAACACAGTTGACATCAGCGAGGTCGCAGTCTTAACGTGGCGCCGTCCATGCGGGTCGCGCTGGCGGGATCCGCCGCTCGACCGACACCAGAGGTGTTTGATTCTATGCAGATTATCCTTGCCAACCCGAGAGGATTTTGCGCGGGCGTCGACCGCGCCATCGGCATCGTGGAGAAGGCGCTGGAGCTGTTCGGCGCGCCGGTCTACGTCCGCCACGAAGTCGTGCACAACAAGTACGTCGTCGACGGGCTGCGCGCGAAGGGCGCGATCTTCGTCGACGAGCTACACGAAGTGCCCGATGACGCCACGGTCATCTTCAGCGCCCACGGTGTGGCCAAATCGGTGCGCGAGGAGGCGGCGCGGCGCGGACTGCGCGTTTTCGATGCGATCTGCCCGCTGGTCACCAAGGTGCACATGGAGGTCGGGCATTATCAGAGAGAGGGCCGCGAATGCATCCTCATCGGGCACGCAGGCCACCCGGAAGTGGAAGGCACGCTCGGTCAGTACCGCCGCGACGACGGCGTGGCGGGCATGTACCTCGTGGAATCGGTCAATGACGTCTGGAAGCTTCGAGTCAAGAATCCCGACTTTCTCGCCTTTGTCACCCAGACGACGCTATCCATGGACGATACCGCCGAAGTCATCGACGCCCTGCGGCAGCGCTTCCCTAGCATCGCCGGTCCGAAGAAAGAGGACATCTGCTACGCGACGCAGAACCGTCAGGATGCGGTCAAGAGACTCGTTACTCAGTCTGATTTGATCCTTGTGGTCGGCTCGCAAACCAGCTCCAATTCCACGCGCCTGAAAGAGATCGCCGAGAAGCAGGGTATAGCCGCCTATCTCATCGACAGCGCTGACGAGATCCAGCGTGAGTGGCTTGA
>JBQTIC010000107.1:0-7214 GCA_052388435.1 Chromatiales bacterium
CGGCACAGGGATGTGCCGCTATCTTCGACGGCGGCAAGCCGTTGAAGATGAAGCAAAGCAAAAACCACGCTTTTTGCTTTGCGTGCTCTGAGAAGTCCAGGATGGGCTTATTCAGAGCTTCCCTAAAGCTGCGGCGGGCTCTGCCGCTAGAAACGATCGAGGGCGGCTCTCCGTGCGGGCGGCCCTGCACAAGAATCCGATTATGCGTGGCACCGCAATTGCTTCACAGGTGTCATTAAGCAGTGCACAACCACACGGTTGCCCGAAGACGCGGGTGCGTCTCGAGGAGCGGCCGCAAGCAATGAGACGAGAAGAGGTGACTACGATGGCCGTTGACTTCAATAGCGACCCATCATGCGACGCCACGGTGGCATGCGGCAATGGTCGCGACGCACCTGGCACGGCTGCCGGCGCCCGCATTCGCCCTGCCACATCACGGCCGTTCCAGCGCACGCTCGCGCGGTGGGCCGGCTTGCATGCTCTGGCCGCGCTCGCTGCCGGCGCGCTGCTCTGGCGTACGCTCCCCACGCACCTCACCATCCCGTGGCTGGTCTTCATGCTGCTCACCAGCGGCCTGTACCTGGCGCGCGCGGCATGGCGCTCTGACGCTGCGGACCGATCCGGCGACGACGCGACCCTGCTGGTGATGGCGGCAACGTATGGACTCGCCTGGGCTGTCGGCCTGGGGCTGGCCATCCCTGACCTTTCCAAGATGCAGATGGTCATGGCTGTTCTGGCTGTCACATCGCTTGCCGCCATGACGGCTCCGCTGCTTGCTATCTCGCTGCGCGCCTCGCGCGTTTATCTCGCTACGCTGGCAACAGCGCCGGCGGCCATTTTCCTGGTCAGCTACTCGCAGGTGGCCAGCCATGCAGCGACGGCTGTCGCCGTGGTCTGCGGGGCCATGATACTGGTGACCTGCAGCCTGTCGGCGGCCGGCCGGTATGCACGTGCAGGCCTGGATGCCGACACCGGTCTGGATCGCACGGCGGGTGACGATCTCAGCGGTCAGATCGACCAACTACGCATACAGGCCGCGCGGCACTCGCAGGCCTTGTTCCGGTCCGAGCAGGAGCGTGAACGCGCGCTCTCGACGTTGCAGGCGCTCAGCGAGGCAGTGGTGACAACGGATGCGGACGGTCATGTCGATTACATGAACCCGGCGGCGGAGGTGCTCACGGGATGCAGTCTCGATGCCGCCCGCGGACAGCCTGCTGCCACGATCGTTTCAATCATGGAGCACGGCGCGGAGGAGCGGCCGGTTGATCCCATCGGCCAATGCCTCCTCACCGAACGGACCGCGGTGGGCGAGGAGGACACCCTTCTTACGCGCCGTGATGGATCGAAAATCGCGGTGGAATACACCTGCTCACCAATCCATGACAACGCCCGCTTTCGCGGAGCGGCGTTGATGTTCCGCGACGTGAGAGAGAAGCGGGATATGCAGAGCCGGCTGAATTGGGCCGCGACGCACGACCCGCTGACCGGTCTCATGAACCGGCGTGAGTTCGAGGCGCGCATGCGCACGCTTCGCGACGAGGCCGGCATCGATGGCAAGACCCATGCGCTCTGCTACATCGACCTGGATCACTTCAAGACCATCAACGACACCCGCGGTCACCTCGCCGGCGACGAGTTTCTAAAGGGCCTCGCGGAGACGCTGCGCGGCAGGGTCCGCGGCGCCGACGCACTGGCCCGCCTGGGCGGGGATGAGTTCGCGGCGTTGCTCTACGGCTGTCCCCTTGAGAAGGCGGAACGCATCGCCGAGAATATCCGCAGCGCCATCGCCGAGTATTGCCAGGCATGGGGGGACCACAACGTGCAACTCGGCGCCAGCATCGGGGTGGTGGAGATCAATGACCGGCACAAGGACCTCACCGAACTGCTCGCCGCCGCAGACGTTGCCTGCTATTCGGCGAAGAACGAAGGCCGCAACCGGGTGCACGTCTTCCGCAACAGCGACGACATGATGGCGCGCTGGCACAGCGAGGTCCGCTGGCTGCAAACGCTCCAGCATGCACTGGCCAACAACGGGTTCGAACTGCACTGGCAGCCCATCGCGGCAGCCGCCGGCGATAATCCCGCCCGCATGTGCGAGCTGTTCATGAGGGTGCGCGACGAACACCGCGCCCTGCACATGCCGGCGGCGTTCGCCACTGCCGCCCAGCGCTATCACCTGATGCCCGCCATCGATCTCTGGGTCGTCAGCGCCGTCCTGGAGGCACTGCGTGCGCACGACCCCGTGCTCGGCGGGATGGACTGCATCTGCATCAACCTCGCCGGCCAGTCGGTCAGTGACGAACGTTTCTTGAGCGAACTGCAGACCGCACTGAGCGATCACTCGCTGCCTGTCGGGAAGCTCTGCTTCGAGATCTCCGAGGCCACGCTGGCCGTCAGTCCGTCACGGGTCCGGCACTTCGTGGCTACTCTGAAACACCGCGGCTGCCGCATTGCCATCGACAATTGCGGAGCCGGCGCCGGCCTGTTTGCGCACCTGCGCAACCTCGGCATCGATTTTCTGAAGATCGACAAGGACTGCATCCGCCATCTCGACACTAATTCGGTCGACTACGAGATCGTGCTGTCGCTGCAGCGGATCGCTCTGTGCATGGGCGTGAAGACGGTTGCCGAGTGCGTGGAGAACGAGGCGACACTGACGCTTCTGCGGCGGCTGGGTATTGACTACGTCCAGGGTCACGCGGTTGCCGTCGCCATGCGGCTCGATCTGCCGTTGGAGGGCGTAAAGGTCTTCACCCAAGTCGCCTGAGCAGCAGCCCGAACGCCGGCGTTTGCACGAAGAGTGTGAACAGAACCACGCCGTAGGCGATGGACTGGATGGTGAACCAGTAGTCGAGCTCCAGCGGCAGCGACAGGGCGAGCGCGAGCGTAACGGTACCACGCACCCCGCCCCACGCCACCAGCGCCTGTTCGCGCAGGGCGACCGGCGGCACTCTCGGCGCCAGGCGCAGCAATGACAGCCCACCGAAGACGGAAACCGCGCGTGAAAGGGCCACCGCGGCGATGCCGATTAACATCGCGAGCCATTGCTCTGTGAACATCACCAGCGTGATCGTCACGCCGGCGAGCAGAAAGAGCATGCTCCCGGCAACGTAAGCAATGAAGTCCCACAACTCCACGACGAACTGGCGATCCGGTGTTTGCGCCTGGCGTCGGTAGAGCCAGCCCTGGATGATTCCACAAGCGAGCACCGCCATCACGCCAGACCAGCCGAGAAAGTTGTCGGTAACCACGAACCCTGCATAGGCCGAGACGACGGTGATGACACCCTGCTGCACCGGATGGCGGAACGCGTGCAGCATCAGGCCAGCCAGAACTCCGACGATGCTCCCCGCGGCGATGCCGCCGAAAAGCGCCAGCGCAGTGTCAGTGGCAACCGCAATCCAGGAAACGCTCGCCATGCTCTGCATTAGCGCCAGCGGCAGCAGCGTTGCGAAGAGCACAATCGCCAGCGCATCGTTGAACAGGCTCTCGCCGTCCAGCAGCAGTGCCGGACGCTCGAAGCCGCTTCGCCCCCGGAGCATGGCGACGGTCGCTGCCGGATCCGTGGAGGCGACCAGCGCGCCCGTCAGCCAGGCGGCGATCCACGGGAACCCCGCAGGATGTCCAATCGCCACATACGCGACGGCGGCGATGACAGCGACGGCGACCAGCATCACCGGCATCGCCAGAATGAGGATGGGAACGAGATCGCGCATTAATCGTCCCGGATCCAGCTTGAACGCCGCCTCGAACACCAGCAGCGGTATGAATACGTACAGGATGAGCGGCTGAAAGTTATCCCAGCGTAATCCCGTGTCTATGCCCTGCATGACCAGCGCGTTGGCACCGACGTAGCCGACCAGCACCAGCGCGGCGCCGAATGGCAGGCGCAGCGCCCTGGCGAGCGGTTCGACGACGATGGCGGCGAGCAGCATGCCCACGAACATCAGCACCTGCAAAGGCGTGCTCATCAGCATGCCGGCTCGCCCGCGCTGGACGCGCTGAGCTATTGTGCGCAGTGGCTGCAGTAGCGTCTGCAGATCATGTGGTCGATGCTGAGCCTGCCCGGACCGCTGAACAGCAACGGCAGCAGCATGACCAGGAAGATGAGCGGCAGTTTCCAGCCGTTGTCGCAGACGTTGTAGCCGTTGCCCGCATGGACGCTGATCCACGCCACCACATCGAGGATCAGCAGACTCACCGCCGCGAAGCGGGTGCCGAGCCCGAAGACCAGCATCACCGCGCCGGCCAGTTCCGCCCAGGTGGCGAGTGCCCAGCTCAGATCGACGGAGACCTGGTTGAAGGGATAGGGAAACTTGTCCTGGATATCCGCGAACCAGTTGCTGCCGCGGTACTTCTCGACACCCGACTCCCAGAACTCCCACGCCAGCAGCAGTCGCAGGCCCAGTTGCGGCAACCATTTGCCGAACCAGTTAAGAAAGGCGACCAGCCCGCAAGCCAGGTCGATGAGAATGTTCATAGGCCCTCCTTCAGGGTCGATCGTTTTCTTTCTTACGGGGGTGCATAGCCGCCCGCTACATCTTACGCTGCGCGCCGCGCTTTCGCCTCCGGGTACAACTCGCTCGGCGACACTGACAGGCCGTTCGGCATCACCACGCGAGCGTGCCGGCGCTGCTGGCGCGGCTCACGCACCCCGCAGGCGTGCGCGATCATCCCCGTTGCTGACGCCGGTATGGGTCCTTTACCACTATCCGCGGATCTATATGGGACAGTTGCGACGCAAGCTGGAACAGGACCCGGCGCGGCCCAAGCATTTTCTGACAGAAACGGGCGTTGGTTATCGCCTACAGCCTCAGACAGGCTATGTCACTGGCGATCGGCGCGTGCCGAGGACGACCCGGCGGTCGCGCCATTGGCGCAGTGTGTCGTGCCCTCCCTTCACGACCACGTCCGGATTCGGGTGGTTCAACTCCTGAGAAATCTGGACCATCAGTTCGCGGCCGGTCTTCTCCGGCTGCTTGCCGAGCAACTCGATGAGGCGCGCCGACACCGCATTCAGCTCCATGAAGCCGACTTCGTCCTTCTCGTCCCGATAAATGACCAGGTAGGTCGGCTGCGCGGGCGACTCCGACGGACGGTACTTCGGGCTGATGCGATGCACTGGAAAGCGGTACGCGAGGGGCCAGGCAAGTGGGCTTAAGGCGGGACGGCCGGCCAGCAGGTCGCCGTCGCGATCGATGCCTTCGAAGCTTATCTCGCGAAGGTCCATGCGCAGGGCGGATTCCATCCACTCGTAGTGTGCCAGCTCCCAGAGGAACGGCGGTCCGCCAGGATCGCTGCGCTCCTCGGCAAGGTAATCGAGAAACTCGGTAGCGAGTCGTGTAAACAGCGGCGTGCGACTGCGATGGCGGGAGAAGTAGTCCCGAACCAGCGCAGCCCAGTGCTCCTCGTCGTAGAGCTTGCGCAATACCGGAAAGTTGTCACTAACGAAGTTTCTGATGTTGGTGAACGCCAGCTCACAGTAAAGATCCGTGCGGCGCTTGGCCAAACCCGGCGGCGGCGGATTGCGGTCGGGGTCGCGCAGATGCGCGGTGAAGGCGTACTGAACCTGCTTGAAGCCTTGTTCAGGCATGGGCAACAGACCTGAGATCGCCTGTGTGCGTCCACCTCATCTGGGTGACGGCGATCCTGTCCACCTCTTTTAACAGCTCATCGAGCGACGGGATGTTGAAATCACGCTCCAGCAGCGTCGGGAACACGCCGAAGTGCTGATAGGCAACGTCGAGGAGATCCCACACCGGGTCAATGACGCCAGCACCATGCGAGTCCACGATTAGGTCGTTCTCCTCCCGGTAATGACCGGCGATGTGCGCGTAGGCGATGCGCTGCCCGGGGAGGGCTTTCAGAAATTCGACCGGGTTGTAACTGTGATTGACGCTGTTAACGTAGATGTTGTTGATGTCGATGAGGAAGTCGCAGTCGGCCTCATCAAGCACGGCGTTGATGAAGTCGATCTCGGCCATCTCCTGCCCGGGCGCGCAGTAATAAGACGGATTCTCGACAGTGATGCGCCGCTCCAGCACTTCCTGCACATGGCGGATGCGGCCGGCGACGTGATGCACGGCCTCTTCGGTAAACGGGATCGGCATCAGGTCGTAGATGTGCCCATCATCGGCGCAGTAACTCAGATGATCGCCGTAGCATCGTACCTGATGAGTGTCGAGAAACTGCTTGAGTTTGAGCAGATACTCTTCATCGAGCGGTGCGGGACCGCCCAGATTCAGGCACAGGCCGTGACAGACAAGCGGGGTTTGCTCGGTGGCGGCGCGCAATCGCCGCCCTGCCCGGCCGCCCACCTCTATCCAGTTCTCCGGCGCGACTTCCCAGAATCGAACGGGATGCGGAGCCGAAGTCCCGGCCTCCAGCGTCGCCATGAACGACCGTCGCAGACCGAGACCCGCACCTTCAACCGGATAATTATTAAGGTCCATCTATCCTGCAAATTGCCCGATGGCTTCGAAGATGGTCTGTTGGCCGTTATTTCTCGACGCCGCACTTGCCCTCACCGCACTTACCTTCGTGGGCGGCCTTCATCTCCTCGGCGCTGACCGCGCCATTGCCATTCTCGTCCATGTTGGCGAACATCTGCTCATGTTTCTTCATGAACTCGTCCTTGGAAATGCTGCCGTCGCTGTCCGCGTCCATGGTCTTTATGGTCTTTACAGCGCACTTGCCTTCGCCGCACTTGCCCTCCGCCTCGTGTTGCTCAGCGACCAGATAACCGCCGGCCAGGCTGTTACTCCGGAACGGATTCTCTGCGGCGTCCGCCGATGAGGATACCGTCATCAGGTTGACCGCGAAGACCGTGCCCACCGCCACAGCAAGAGAATGTACTTTGACTTTCTGGTGCATCTGCTTTCCTCCTAATGAATAATTTCGCAGTATTTCAAGTTATTTCAAGTTATTTCAAGTTAAGGAACCTCTGATTAAGTCAGAGGTTCCTGCGGCACAGGGATGTGCCGCCATCTTCGAAGGCGGCAAGCCGTTGAAGATGAAGCAAAGCAAAACCCACGCTTTTTGCTTTGCGTGCTCTGAGAAGTCCAGGATGGGCTTATTCAGAGCTTCCTTAACTCTCAAGACAGTGTCACCCTCACGTAGACCGTGTCGCCACTGGCGGGTTCCGCTCACCGGTCGGATCTGTGGCGTCGCCAATTGGACGAAGTTCCGCTCATTCGGGGCGCATGTGCGGGAAG
>JBQTIC010000108.1:0-4064 GCA_052388435.1 Chromatiales bacterium
TGGACGATTTCATGGGGACGACTGAAACGATGCAGGGTTCTTTACGGTGGGGTAAGCGACCGCCTTTTGCCGGAATCACAAGACATTCGGTTTATGAGCAGGACGCGCGCGATTTGTCGTTTATCCACACTGAATCGGCACATCTTGTTTGCACAAGTCCGCCTTACGGTTCTCTGAAAACCTATCCTGATCATCCCGGCCAGCTCGGGAACATTGGTTCTTATGAAAAGTTTCTCTGCGAGCTGGATGCTGTTTGGGCCGAGTGCATGCGCATTCTTGTTCCCGGTGGGCGTGTCGCGTGTGTGGTCGGAGATATCTGCATTTCGCGACGCCAAGGCGGCCGCCATCACGTTCTGCCGCTATCCGCAGATCTGCAGGTTCGTGCGCGGCGACTTGGTTTTGACTGTCTAACGCCTATCCGATGGCTTAAGGTTGCGAACATAAAGCTTGAGTGCTCGCGTTCCAGCCGCTTTCTTGGCAAACCAAACCTTCCCAATGGAGTTATCAAAAACGACTTTGAGCACATCTTGTTCTTCCGTAAGCCCGGCGGATACCGAAAGCCGACGCGCGATATGGAAGACAGGTCCTATATTTCTACTGACGATTATGCCCGGTGGTTTGCGCCGGTCTGGACAGACGTGACTGGCCAACTTCGCCGGGATCATCCCGCTCCCTATCCCGTTGAAGTCCCGAGGCGATTGATTCAGATGTTCAGCTTCGCCGGAGATATCGTTGTTGATCCGTTCGCTGGGACGGGCACAACAGCACTGGCGGCACTGGAGACGGGGCGCAACAGTATCAATGTTGAGATCGAGCCGCGATACGTTGATCTAATCGAGGCAAAACTCCACCGATCTAAACTCACCGGTCAAATCGAAATACAAAGAAAGTCAGAGTCGCCGACTTTCGCCGCACCGTTATTCGAGCAGGCGGCCGGTCATGTTGATCGATGAGGCATTTGCCAAGTATCTCTCAGAGGTTGGTTACCACCCGCGATCTGACAAACACAGCGACTTTCTGTCGCAAATAATCATTGCCGAGCTTGTCCAAGACTGCGCGCCGATTCGGGACAAAGCGGGCCGAGGTGAGCTTGTAGCCAAACTCCGTCACCACCAGCAGGTGGGCCATGACGACTGGGTAATCGATATTGCCATCGGGACGTGCGCAGGTAACCCAGTCACGCCGCCGGCTGGCCAGTTAATTACCGTCACCGCTCCGGCTATCATTCAGATCGCGATCGAGCTTAAATCGATCATCACTGAGCATGGAAAAGCCAGAAGGAATCGCCTGCGCGACTTCAACGCGTTCCACAATTACGCTCACCAATACAGCCCCCAGACGATCGCTGGCGCGTTCTTGGTTGTTAACAGCGCGGAGTATTTCTATTCGCCGCTTCGAAAGCCAAAGGACATTACCAAACATGCGAAGGACTTAAGAAAGGCACACCAAGTGGCGCAGAATGCGGTCACCTTGTTTCGATCGATTCCCCTCCGCAATGGCCCCAACGATACGCCGGGGCTGGAAGCAATTGGCGTTATTGTCATCGAGCACGACAACGTGGCTTTTCATCCGGAACCAAAGGCGTACGTTTCAATACACCGTGCGACTACAGTTGCACCGTCGCCACCCGCTTTACGCGTCGGCGACCCTATGCATTACGAGACGATGATCCAGAGACTCTGCTCCGCTTACACGCAGAGGTTTGCATAGCAGAGGTACATTCTGTCTTCTCAGCAGTGGCTTCCGGAACACGCACATATTGAAAGCGTCGTATCGGCTGGCCGGCTTTGCATCGGCCGTACTCTGTAGCTCAGCACCGACTCGCGGCAACGTCTCGCGGTGATCTCCCTCATTCCGATCTGAGCAGCCACGTACGAGGTGTCGCCCAGGCTGGCCGGTCGTCGGCGAAGCCGCCAGCGATTACTTTGTTACCAGCGACTCTTTCTAATCGCCCCGGCGCGGCTCGGCGGCCTGCATCAGGGGTTTCAGCAGATCGATCGGCAGCGGGAAGGCGATGACCGAACTCCTCTCGCCGGCGATCTCGGTCAGCGTCTGCAGAAATCGCAGTTGCATGCTTTGCGGGTTCCTGGAGAGCATCTGCGCCGCCTGCAAAAGCTTCTCGGAGGCTTGCAGCTCTCCCTCCGCGTGAATGATCTTGGCACGTCGCTCGCGCTCGGCCTCCGCCTGCTTGGCGATTGCCCGAATCATGCTCTCGTTAAGGTCGACATGCTTGATCTCGACATTGCTTACCTTGATGCCCCAGGCGGAGGTCTGCTCGTCAAGGATCTTCTGGATATGGGAGTTGAGACGCTCGCGCTCGGCCAGTATCTCATCAAGCTCGTGCTGGCCGAGCACCGAGCGCAGCGTGGTCTGGGCGAGCTGGCTGGTGGCGGCGTGAAAGTTCTCCACCTGGATGATGGCCTTTTCCGGATCCATGACCCTGAAGTAGATGACGGCGTTGACCTTGACCGAGACGTTGTCGCGGGAGATGACGTCCTGGGTGGGCACATCCAGAACCACGGTGCGCAGGTCAACGCGCACCATCTGCTGGATGCCCGGAATGATGATGATGAGCCCAGGTCCCTTTACCCGCTGGAAGCGGCCGAGGAAAAACACCACGCCGCGCTGATATTCGAGCAGGATATAGAGGATGGTCCAGAGGACCAGGAACGCGAAGACAATCAGGCTGGTTGCGATAGTGATGGGCATATCAGTCCTCCTTACTCTAACGCCTCGACGCTCAGGGTCAGCCCGTCGCGGGCCCTGACGCGTACTTTCTGACCCCGTTTCAATGCGACGGGTGAGGATGCCCGCCAGGTTTCACCATGGGCGCGCACGCGGCCGACGCCCTCGAAGTCCTCCAATGCCTCACCGACGCTGCCGATCATCTCCTCGGCACCGCTCACCACCCTGCGGCGGTGGACCTTCAGAGCCATGCCGACCACCCCCATGAAAAACGCCGCGCTCACAAATGCGAATCCGCCAATCAGCGGTATGGAGACGGCATAAGCCTCTTCGCCAGTGTCAAAGAGGATTACAGAGCCGATAACGAAGGCGGTTACACCGCCAATACCGAGCGCGCCGAAGCTCGGCATGAACATCTCCCCCGCCATGAAGGCGATGCCCACGAGGATTAGCGCGAGCCCGGCGTAGTTCACCGGCAGGACATTGAGCGCGTAGAGCGCGAGCAGCAGGCTGATGGCTCCGACCACGCCCGGCAGCACGTAGCCGGGGTTCGCCAGTTCGAAGAATAGACCGTAAAAACCGAGCAGCATCAGGATGTAGGCGATATTCGGGTTGGTGATGACCGCCAGCAGCCGGCTGCGCCAATCCGGTTCGATCGTCTCGATAACGCTATCCTTTACGGTGAGCCGGCGAGTGACCTCCTGTACCTTCACCTCCCGGCCATCGATCGCGGTCAACAGGGCGTCGAGATCCGGCGCAATGAGGTCGATGACGCCTTGCGCCAGCGCCTCCTCCGCCGACAGGCTCGCGCCCTCCCGTACCGCCTTCTCGGCCCACTCGACGTTGCGTCCCCGCATCTGCGCCAGGCTGCGCAGATAAGCCACAGCGTCGTTGACCACCTTTTTGTTCATGGCGTCACCTGCGGCAGGCTTTGATGTTCCCTTGGCGCGGTCGTCCTTGTCGCCGGTCTTTTCTCCGCCGTCGCCGTCCTCGTCGGCACCTTCGGCCTCTTTCTCCCGCTGTTTGGGACCGGGCTCGAAGTCCGGTATCCCGCCCAGCGGGACGGGTGTCGCGGCGCCCAGGTTGGTGGCCGGTGCCATCGCAGCGATGTGCGCCGCATAAGCGATATACGTACCGGCGCTGGCCGCGCGGGCCCCTGCGGGCGCTACGTACACCGCCACGGGCACGGGCGAGGCGATGATGTCGCGGATGATCTCGCGCATGGAGTCATCCAGTCCGCCCGGCGTATTCAACTGGAGCACCACTAGCGATGCGTCGCGGTGCGCCGCCTGATCGATGCCGCGGTGCACATAGTCGCTGATGGCCGGACCGATGGCGTGATCGACCTTCAGGAGCACGATTTGGCCGGCGCCCTCGGC
>JBQTIC010000109.1:0-3458 GCA_052388435.1 Chromatiales bacterium
AGGTCAGTCCCAGCCCGGAGACCGCAGTCACCGGCTTGTAGTTCTTGCTCGCGATCGCCGCCAGATACAGCTGCCCGCTCACCCCGCTGAGGGCTGTGGAAGTGGTCACGCTGACACTGCTGCTCGAACCGCCGGTCCGGGTCTCCTCGTGAGTGACCATGCCGCCGCCACCGATCAGCTCCGTAAAGGTTGCAGTCACGCTCCGATCAGCGCTCATTGTGATAGTTGCCGGATTGGCGGTGCCGCTCAGATCCTCGCTCCAGCTACTGAAGCTCCAGCCGGCTGCCGGCACTGCCGTCAACGTCACATCCGTGCCCTTATCGTAAATGCCGCCTGGGGGATCAAGGGTGACCGTTCCCGACCCGACAACGTTGACGGTCAAAGAAGCCTGCACCGGCGCAACGCCAGTCGCATCAAAAGCTATTGGTGAGCCAGCCAGGCCTGCTGCCGTAGCTGTCACCGTGTTCAATCCGGCAGTCGTTCCAAGCGTCAAGGTGGTGGCGGCACGGCCATTTGGGCCGGTCAGCTGGGGCTGGCTGTTGGAGATGCTCCCTTGCCCGGTGACAACCTCGAAGCTGACCTCTACACCTGCAACGGGGAGGTTGTTTGCATCCCTTGCTTCTACCACGAACGGCAGCGGGAGCGTTGCCCCAATGCGATCGATCTGGTCATTGCCGGCAACCATCACGAGCTGTGTGGCCGGTCCTGACAAAGCAGAACCCTTGAGCATCGTGAAATAGTCCTGGACCGCACCGTTGACGTTTATGAACTTGGCATCCAGCTGGTTGCCATCGATGTCCAGCACCACCGATCCCAGCAGGTTGAACGAAGCGACCATCACCGGATGGTTCAGAGTGCCGCCACTGGTCTTTCCGGAGCTCCCCGCCACCACATACACCGCGCCTTCGTGCGGGTTCGGCCCCAGCGTCACCTTGGAATAGGCACCGGTGCCGTCGACCCGACCATTGCCGGCATCGAGCTTCATGGCGTTTGTCAGCGTCGTAGAGCTGCCATAGTGCTGATCGAGCAAGAACGAGCGTTCGTAAGAATGGCTGTGTCCGGTTAGCACCAGGTCCACGCCTACGTCTTCCAGCATGGGCAGTGCGCGCTCGCGCATCTCTCTCAGCTCGATCTCACTGTCCGAGTTGTGCGACCCCTTGCTGTAGGGCGGGTGATGCCAGAACGCGATGGTCCAATGCTTGTTGTTCGCAAGGAGATCCTCACGCAACCACGTCCACATGGGACTGTCGAGGGCGCGCCACACGCTAAGCGTCGATTCCAGGCAGATGAAATGGACGTTCCCGTAGTCAAAGGAGTAGTAGACCTCGGTGCCCGAGGCCATACCGCCCGCCTCCCCCGCTCTGGGCAAGGAGAAAACGTTGTAATACGTCTCGCCGTTAGTCCAGTTGCCGAGCGCGTCCCTCGGTCCGCGATCATGGTTACCACGCGTGGGCCAGAGGACGGACCTGCGCAGTGTCTCCGGGTACATATCAAAGACGGCAAGCTGGTATTCCGTATCGAGGCCGTTGCTATAGGCGTTATCGCCCAACATGAGCCACAAGTCCGTGTGGCGACTCCCCGTGAAGCTGTAAAAGGCATCGCGCACCGCGCGCTGACTGGCATCTTTCGTGCCCGCGTCCCCAAGGATCCAGATATGGGCAGGTCTGGCGGCGCCAGGCACCGGCGAGGTGATGAAGAAATGCCGGAAGTCGTCACCGACCAGCGCTGTTGCAGACGTCCCTATGGAGTAGTAGTACTTCGTGTCCGCGTCGAGAGCCGTTAGGGTCACCTCATGCTCCGTGGTGAGCAGCGGATCGCCCGCGAGCAGAGTGAGGCTTCCTGGAGCGGCCCCATACATCACGAAACTGTCCGTGGCCGCATCGGTGCGCCATCGCACCACGACACTTGTCGGAGTTCCGATCTGAAGGTAGGGACCGCGGGTGACCTGCAATGCAGGGGAGGCGCGACCGAGCAGGAACAGGAGTAATCCCGCAACTATAGGAACGACGTGTCGAAACGCCGTCATGTGAAGTCTTCCTATTGTGCTTGAAGCGGAGCCTCAGCTTTACTGTCTTCAGATGTGTAGGAGACGCGCTCCAGGCCAGCCGCAAGACGTACCTCCAGGCGGCGGTTCGCCTTGGTATCTCTCCGGGAAGAGGGCAGTGAGCGGATTTCTGCCACGGCGGCCTCATACGACATTCGAGCCTCGTAGGGACGTTGCGCCGCCTCCAGAATCTGGCCACGGCGCAGCAGCCAATGAGCCTTCACAGGAGACTGTGCCGCTATCTTGTCTAGTCGGGCCAGGGCGGCATCGTGACGCGCTCTTTTCACTTCCAAATCGATTGCGTAAAGCTGCAGTGTGGCGAGCTGACCCAGACGTTCCAGACCTTCATCCAGACCTTGAAGCGCCGGTGCGATGTACCCGTCGCCCATGGAGGCTAGCGCCGTGGCGCGTTCCAGGTAATGCCCGGGCTGCGGTTCGGAAATTCGATCGATCGCTTTCTTGAAATCCTGTGCAGCGGCCCACGGCTCCCCGAGCTTTACAAGGACGCGGGCGCGGATGAGGAGCGCATCAGGCTGGTCGGGTTGTTGCGTAAGGTAGCGGTTCAATACCGCCAGCGCTTCATCGTGCCTGCCCGCATCAAAAAGCATCTGCCCACGGAAGAAATCGATACCTATGAAAGTTGGGCTCAGCTGTTGCGCTCGATCGTAATCCGTGAGTGCTGCCGCCCAGTCGCGGTGATGGCGATGCAACTCGCCACGCTCAAGATATAACGAAGCGTTTATCGGATCGTTCTGGATTTGTGCCGTGAGATCGGCTATCCGCTGATCGATTGGGCCATGGGCCATCAAGATGGATGGCACAATCCAAGCAACAATGCACGTGGTAATGCGGAGATACCCGGCCGCTGCTCCTCTTCTCGATCGATTATTCATCGTTATTCGAACCCCACCCGAGGAGGGGGAATCTCAGGGAGCTGCTAACAAGCAGAAGGGGACGTTCGCGTCTGCGAGAGAATTCCCCCCCCCTCGTCTAAAGTGTAGACGCACGCCAGTGCGTTGCAACGAAACATGACGCTGACCTGACGCCAAAGGCGCCGGTTGGCGGCCGTGTTAATTCACGTTGCTGATACGGGACACAAGGTGCGCAAGGATGAATTTAATCCCCGTCGGTGGAGCATCGGCCATGGCATCCAATGCCGTCAACAGGGTCATGGGGCTGAAAGGATTAAAGGATTAAATGTGGCCAACCCCGCCGCGACACTGTTCCCTCCCCCAAAAGCGTCCTGGACACCAAGCAGCGAGGCCGCAACGCCCCCGCTACTGCTACGGCCTGATCTCCACGCCCACCATGGCCCAGTCCACGGCACCGCTGAGTGTTCCAGTGACCGGCACGGTGGCGGCCGCACTCACCGTCATGTCTTCCACCGCCAGCGAGGCCTCGGCGCCCGCCGCCC
>JBQTIC010000110.1:0-37766 GCA_052388435.1 Chromatiales bacterium
TTCTCAGAGCACGCAAAGCAAAAAGCGTGGTTTTTGCTTTGCTTCATCTTCAACGGCTTGCCGCCGTCGAAGATAGCGGCACATCCCTGTGCCGCAGGAACCTCTGACTTAATCAGAGGTTCCTTAGGATGCTGAGTGGGTGGTCGCCGGCTACCGACAGAGGCGGGCGAATGTCGACGTCGGAGATGTCTGTCGCGGCAAGCGGCGGCCTCAGCCCCGCTGTCGTTCGCGCGCCACCTCGCGTATCAGCTCGCGCGCAAAGCGCCGTATCTGTACGTCATAGAGCGCGAGTTCACCGCCCGTTCTGATGGCGGCGATGGAGAGCCTGCCAACCAGCAGCAGCATCATGAGCAGAATTGCCCAGGCGATGAAATAGGACATCCGCAATTCATCCGTTGGCCCCGTGGGTCTGGCCGAGGCACTGCGGTCCGAGCCAACATCCCCGGTCGCGCCGGCGCCGGGTGTCGGTGGGACGGCGCGTTTCGGCGTCAGCATCGCGTCGAGATGCGTGGCGTCCTCGATGGCGCGGGCGAACGCCTCGACGCGCTGGCTCCTGGGGTTGGTGTAGATGGTCCAAGCCTCGAGAATAATAGTGATCGCCGTCCACAGACCAACTACCAGCAACGCGAGGCCGGCCAGGCGAACGAGCCACGACATGGTGATGTTCGCGGCCGACTCGACCCTGGTGGAGACGTCGCTGCTGTCACTGTCGAACTGATAGTACGCCATGTGCGGGGTCCCGTGCTGATGAGCGAAAACTGTATCATAAGTCGCAAGGAATGACCGCGCAGGATCGACATGGTCCACTTTGTCACTCTCCGGCTGCTGAGCGCGATCACGGTAATGCTCGGCGTGGCCAGCATCGTATTCATGCTCATTCATGTGGTGCCGGGCGATCCGGTAGAGGTGATGCTGGGGGAATCGGGGACCCGTGCAGATAGGGCAGCTCTGCGCGCTGCCCTGGGGCTCGATCGACCGCTGGGCGAGCAGTGGTTGCGCTACGTCGCGGCGGTCGCCCACGGTGACCTCGGAACTTCGTTGCATAGCAAACGGCCGATAGCGGATCTCGTGGCCGCGCGCGCCGGCTCGACAGTAATCCTCGGTGTCGCGGCACTCGCGGTATCGATCTGCATCGGCCTGCCTATCGGTGTGCTCGCGGCGCTGCACCACGGGCGCTGGCCGGACCACGGCACGCTCGCGATCTCCACGCTGCTGGTCTCCATCCCTTCGTTCTGGCTTGGCCCGTTGCTGATCCTCGTGTTCTCGATTGTGTTTGGCTGGCTGCCGGTGAGCGGGCGCGAAGAGGCTTGGGCGCTGGTGTTGCCGGCGCTGACGCTGGGGCTCGGCATGGCGGCGTTCCTGGCGCGCATCGTGCGCGCGGCAATGCTGCAGGTGCTCGCGGAGGATTACCTCCGTACCGCGCGGGCCAAGGGGCTGGCGGAGGTCAGCGTCGTTCTGCGTCACGCCTTGTGCAACGCGGCGCTGCCGGTGCTGACGGTGCTCGGTTTGCAGCTCGGCGCGGTGCTCGCGGGCGCTGTTATCGTCGAGACCATCTTCCAGTGGCCGGGACTCGGGTCGCTCACCGTGGAGGCCATCCAGCGCCGCGACTATCCGGTGGTCCAGGCATGCGTGCTGCTCATCAGCCTTGCCTACGTGGCCGTCAACGCGTTGACTGATATCGCCTGCGGCATGCTGGACCCGCGCGTGCGGCTGGCATGAGGCCGTCGCTCTCGCTGCCGATGCTCGTGCTTGGTACGTGCGCCGTGCTGGGGCTGATGGCACCATGGTTGCCGCTCGCGCCGGACGCAATTTCGCTGCCGAAGATGCTGACGCCTCCGTCGCTGCAGGCATGGTTCGGCTACGATGAGTTGGGCCGCGATATCGCCGCTCGGCTGGTCCATGCCCTGCGCAACTCGCTGACCGTGGCGGTCGCGGTGGTGCCGTTGTCAGCCATGCTCGGGGTGCTGATCGGGATGACAGCCGCCTGGCGCGGTGGTTACACGGACGCAGCCTGTGCCCGCCTGATGGATATCTTTCTCGCCTTCCCCGGCATCCTCCTGGCCATCGCGCTGGCCGGTCTGCTGGGACCAGGGATCGGTAACGTGATCATCGCACTGACAATAGTGAGTTGGGTCGGCTATGCGCGACTCGCCCGCGCGCAGACGCATGTCCTCAGAGAACGAGAGCACGTGCACGCTGCCCGCGCGCTCGGTACCTCAACCGCCGACAGTTTGCGGCGCCACGTGCTGCCGCTCATCGCCGCGCCGATCCTGGTAGAGGCGACGCTGGGCGTGGCCGGGGTGATGGTCGCCGAGGCAGGCCTGTCGTTTCTCGGCCTTGGGGTGCAGCCGCCGGCGGCTTCCCTGGGAGCAATGCTGCGCGATGGTGCGGCTTACATGCTGGTGGCACCGCACATGGTGGTCGCACCAGGCATCGCGCTGCTGACCATTGTGCTCGCGGTGAACGTGCTTGGCGAGGCCATGCAGCGGCGGCTGGACCCGCGCATGGCAATAGGGCGGGATCGGAGCGCGGAAAGATGACCGGCCTGGGACCGTTGATGCTCGACCTGCAGAGTCCGACCCTCGGTGAGGAGGAACGGGAGCGGTTGCAGCATCCCCTGGTCGGCGGTGTCATTCTGTTTACCCGCAATTACGGGGATCGCGCCCAGTTGGCCGCGCTGGTCGCCGAGCTGCATGCGTTGCGTTCCCCGCCGCTGCTCGTTGCCGTAGACCACGAGGGTGGACACGTGCAGCGCTTCCGTGATGGCTTTACCGTCTTGCCGGCGTGCGCAGCCTACGGGCGGCACTACGCGGTTGACCGCCGTCACGCGCTAGCGAGCGCGGAGGCGGGTGGCTGGCTGATGGCCGCCGAATTGCGGGCCGTCGGCGTCGATTTCAGTTTTGCGCCGGTGCTGGATGTGGAAGCGGGCGTCAGCGGGGTCATCGGCGACCGTGCCTTTCACCGCGACCCGCATGCGATTGCGGCCCTGGCCTATGCGTTCATGAGCGGCATGCACGCGGCGGGAATGGCCGCGGTCGGCAAGCATTTTCCAGGTCATGGCCGCGTGGAGGCCGATTCGCATCTCGCGTTGCCCGTGGACACGCGGGCCTTGAGCGACATTGAGTCCAGCGACCTCATCCCGTTTGCACACCTCGTCCGCAATGGCATTGAAGGCATCATGCCGGCGCACGTCTTGTACCCGGCTGTCGACGACATGCCCGCCGGTTTTTCGGCGGTCTGGCTCAAGCAGATTCTGCGCGTAGAACTTGGCTTCCACGGTGCAGTCTTCAGCGATGATGTCAGTATGGCTGCCGCAGCGCGCGCCGGTGGCATCACTGAGCGGGCGCGGACGGCACTCGCGGCGGGTTGTGACATGGTGCTGGTGTGCAACGACCCGCATGGCGCTGCCACGGTGCTGCGGGAACTCGAGGTGGATCAGGAGCCGATCGCCCGTGTGCGCATGATGCGGATGCACGGTCGTGGCGGCCCCGCGCTGGAAGAACTCCTGCAGGATGAGCGTTGGCAGCGCGCCCGGCGGGTTCTTGCGACGCTGGAAGAGACGCTCGAACTCGACCTGCGAGATGACCCTCAGCCTAAATGCTGATCACCTCGACCACAAATAACGTACCGAGCCGGCCGTTCCCGCGGGTGCGCCTCGCGCTATTGGCGGCGCTCCTCCTGCCGGCGGCAGCGGGTCCCGAGACGCTCCATTGCCCGCCGCTGCGAGCGGTTGCGGCTCCTGCGACTACCATCCCGTATGACAAGGGATTGCTGTGGAAGGTGCAGCACGGATCGGCACCGCCCAACCATCTCTTCGGCACCATGCACGTTGGCGACCGCCGCATCGTGGATCTGCCGGAGCCGGTCAGGGACGCGCTCGACACCAGCCGCCGCTTCGTGATGGAGGCCAGGCCCGATGAGCAGGGGGTCGGCGAACTCGCCGCCATGATGCACTACGATGATGGTACGCAGCTCTCGGCGCAAGTGAGTGCGGCCTTGTACGCGCGCACGCAGGACTTGCTCAATCGTTATGGCATACCGTCATCTTCCGTGCGGACCATGCGGCCGTGGGCGGCGTTCGTGACCCTGAACCAGCCGGAGGGCGAGCTGGGGCCGCCTCTGGACTTCGTGCTGATGCAGGAGGCGATGCGGCGCGGACTGCCGGTCCACGCTCTGGAGACACTGCGCGAGCAGGGAGAAGTGCTGGCGTCATTCAGTCTCGCCGATCAGGTTACCCTGCTGCGGGACACGGTCTGCTATTTCGATCAGATCCAGGCGGAAATCGAAGAGCTCAAGCGGCTCTATCTCGACCGCGACCTGGGCGGCATCGTCAGGCTGACCCAACAATATCCTGGTGAAGACGCGGCGCTGGGACGGCGCGTGGCCGACGCCATCGTCGACCGGCGCAACCATCGTATGGTGGCGCGCGTGCGGTCACATCTCGATGAGGGGGGTACGTTCATCGCGATCGGCGCGCTGCACCTGCCTGGCGGCGAGGGCGTGCTGGCACTGCTTGCCCGGCACGGTTATCGCCTCACGCGGGTTTACTGACGGGCCGGTGCAGACAGGGGTTGGTCCCGCACCGGGTAAAGAAGCACGGCAGGGCAGCCCTCGCTTGCGGAAAGCGCAGGCTGGGTAGAATACCGGCGGGGTATGTCAGCCCGCCGGGTTCTGCATGCCGCGTGCGTTTGTTTCAAACCTCAAGCAGTTCGGTTACGCTACCTTTATGCTGCTCTCGTTTATCAAAATGCACGGCCTCGGCAATGACTTCGTCCTGGTGAACGGTTTTAGCAATCGTGTGACGCTCACCGACGACCAGGTGCGTCGGCTCGCCGATCGTCACTCCGGTGTGGGCTGCGACCAGGTGCTGGTGGTGGAGCCTCCGCAGCGGGGCGAGGCGGACGTGCGCTATCGCATCTACAATGCCGATGGCGGCGAAGTCGAGCATTGCGGTAACGGGGTGCGCTGCGTGGCGCGCTACCTGCGCGACGAGGGATTGGTTGACAAGGACGAGATCCTCGTGGAGACGAGCAAGGGGCTCGCGCGCGTGTATATCGAGAAGGATGGACTCGTGCGTGTGAACATGGGCGCACCGCGACTTGAGCCTGCCGACATCCCCATGGTGGCGGCGAACCGGGCCAATCTCTATGACGTGAAAGTGGCGGGCGGACGGGTGAGCGTTGGGGTCGTGTCCGTGGGCAACCCGCATGCGGTACTGCAGGTGGACAATGTGGATAGGGCGCCGGTGAGTACGTTGGGGCCGATGATCGAACGGCACAGCCTATTTCCGGAGGGCGTCAACGTCGGCTTCATGCAGGTCGTCAAGCCCTCGTACATCCGGCTGCGGGTGTTCGAGCGTGGCACCGGCGAGACGCTCGCCTGCGGGACGGGCGCCTGTGCTGCCGTGGTGATCGGCCGGCTGCATGGGAGGCTGGCATCCCAAGTGGAGGTGGAGCTGCCGGGCGGCCTTCTGCGCGTTAACTGGGAGGGTGAAGGCGAGCCCGTGTGGATGATCGGGCCTGCCGCCAGAGTCTTCGTCGGTCATATCCAGCTATGACGACCACAACCCCGAACGAAGCGCAGCAGGTGGGAACCACCGATCCGACCAGCTCGGTCGCCGAGTACCTGCGCAAGCACCGCGAGTTTTTCGTCGAGCACCCCGAGCTGTTGAGCGATCTCGTGATCCCGCACGAGACGGGCAAGGCGGTCTCGCTGGTCGAGAAGCAGGTTGCCGTCTTGCGCGAGGAGAACCGGCAACTCAAGGCCCGCTTTCGCGAGCTGGTCAACATCGCCCGCGAGAACGAGGAGCTGTCGCGGCGCATGCACCGCCTGACACTGCGCCTGGTTGAGGCGACGTCCTCCGAGCAGATCTTTCTCGCGCTCGAGCAAAGTCTGCGCAGCGACGTGGCTGCCGACAGCGTCATCGTCCGTCTGTTCGCACAAGCGGCGGATCGTGCCGACGCGGCGCGGCAGGAGTTCGCCGGCCCCGAATCGCCGCTGCGCAATGCCTTTTTGGAGGTGCTGACACAGCGCAAGCCAGCCTGCGGCCGCCTGATGCGCGGACAGCAGCAGGCCCTGTTCGGCGCCGCGGCGGAGGAATACGGTTCCGCCGCAGTGTTGCCTCTCTTCGGCAAATACTGGGATGGCATACTGGTCATCGCCAGCCGGGATCCCCGTCGCTATCACCCGGAGATGGGCATCGATCTCCTCGCCCATCTCGGCGACATCGTGAGCCTCATCCTCAACTCATGGGTGACCGCACCGGCGGCATAGGCGTGAGCGGTACGACGGTTACGGACACGGCAAACGACCCCGGTATCGAGGCTTTCCTGGCGCATGTCGCCAACCTGTCGGCGCATACGCGCTGTGCGTACCGGCGGGACCTGGAGCGACTGCAGGCGTTCCGGCGCCTCCAGGCACTCCCATCCTGGCGCGACCTCGACGCCCACCGACTGCGGGCCTTCATCGCCGAGGAACACCGCCGTGGCCTGAGTGGCCGCAGCCTGCAGCGGCTGTTGTCGGCGGTGCGGGCCTTCTTTCGCTTCCTCGTGCGCCGCGGCGAAGTGCCGCACAACCCCGCGGATCTCGTGCGGGCTCCGAAGGCACCCAGGCACCTGCCGAAGGTGCTGGATGTCGATCAGGCCGCGCGCCTCATGGCGATCGGCGACGAGGACGAATTCAGTGTCCGCGATCGCGCGCTACTCGAGCTGATGTATTCCTCCGGCCTGCGCGTCTCGGAACTGGTGGGTCTCGATCTGGCAGATGTGGATCTGCATGCCGCCGAAGTCAAGGTGCTGGGCAAGGGACGCAAGCAGCGCGTGGTGCCGGTTGGCCGCCATGCTTCGATCGCGCTGCAGAGATGGGTCCTACAGCGCGTTCGATGGGCACGAGCCGGCGAGCGGGCGCTGTTCGTCGGCCGCCGTGGCGCGCGGCTAACCGTGCGCAGTGTGCAGCAGCGACTCGGCCGCCGAGCCCTCGAACAGGGATTAGACACGCACGTGCATCCGCACATGCTCAGACACTCCTTTGCCAGCCACCTGCTGGAATCCTCCGGTGACCTGCGCGCCGTGCAGGAATTGCTGGGGCACGCCGACATCAGCACCACGCAGGTCTACACCCACCTCGACTTTCAGCACCTCGCCAGAGTCTACGATAGCGCGCACCCGCGCGCCCGCAAGAAATAACGGTCGTGCGCGCTTTGGCACGCCAGCCCGCTCTCGACTCGGGCGGGGGCGTCAGGAGCGGAAGGGGAATTTGTGTAAAATGCGAATTCTCGTCCACGCTCGGGTCCACGCAAAGCAACGCAGGTCACTCCCGTTGGAACAGTTTCACGGCACCACCGTACTTTGCGTGCGCCGCCGCGACATCGTGGTCATGGGCGGCGATGGGCAGGTGTCGCTCGGCCAGACTGTGCTCAAGGGCAACGCCCGCAAGGTCCGGCGTCTGCACGAGGACAAGGTTCTGGCGGGGTTCGCCGGCGGCACCGCGGATGCCTTTACGCTGTTCGAGCGCTTCGAGGCCAAGCTGCAGAAGCACCAGGGAAACCTGCTTCGTTCAGCCGTTGAACTGGCGAAGGACTGGCGTACGGACAGGATGCTACGGCGGCTGGAAGCCATGCTTACGGTCGCGGACAGCACGTCCTCACTCATCATCTCCGGCAATGGCGACGTCATCGAACCGGAGGACGACATCATGGCTATTGGCTCGGGCGGCGCTTATGCGCAAGCCGCCGCACGCGCGTTGATGCGGCACACGGAGATGAGCGCGCGCGCGATCGTGGAGGCGGCGATGAAGATCGCTGCCGAGACCTGCGTGTATACCAACTCCCAGCTTACGATCGAGGAGCTGCGTTGAAGCCCGAACCATCTCCGCCGGCGCGCGACGCCATGACGCAGTTGACGCCGCGCCAGATTGTCGCCGAGCTTGACAAGCACATCATCGGCCAGGAAGCTGCCAAGCGCGCCGTAGCCATCGCGCTGCGCAACCGCTGGCGTCGATCCAAGGTTGCCGCCGATCTGCGCAACGAGATCACGCCAAAGAACATCCTCATGATCGGACCGACCGGCGTGGGCAAGACCGAGATCGCGCGCCGGCTGGCCAAGCTCGCCAATGCGCCGTTCATCAAGGTCGAGGCGACCAAGTTCACCGAGGTCGGCTATGTGGGCCGCGACGTGGAATCCATCGTCCGTGATCTCGTGGATGTCGCCATCAAAATGACGCGCGAGGAGGCAATGAAGAAGGTCCGTGCGCAGGCGGAGGAGGCGGCCGAGGAGCGCGTCCTCAACATTCTGTTGCCACGGCCGCGCGGCGGCTTCGGCGAAGCGATGCAGAGCGAGGAAGAGTCGGTGACGCGGCAACGCTTTCGCCAGATGCTGCAGGAGGACAAGCTTGACGACAAGGAAGTCACCGTGGAGCTGAGCATGCCGTCCATTGGCGTGGAAATCATGGCCCCGCCCGGCATGGAGGAGCTGACCAGCCAGTTGCAAAGCATGTTTCAGAATCTCGGCTCCGCACGCACGCGCAGCCGCAAGGTTCGCGTGAAAGAGGCGCGCAGGCTGCTCACCGAGGAGGAGGCGGCAAAGCTCGTGAACGAGGAGGAGGTTAAGAGCCGGGCGGTGCAGGCGGCCGAGCAGAACGGGATCGTGTTCCTCGACGAGATCGACAAGATTACCCGTCGCGGCGAGGTGACCGGCGCCGACGTTTCGCGCGAGGGTGTGCAGCGCGACCTGCTGCCGCTCGTGGAGGGCTGCACGGTGTCTACCAAGTATGGCATGGTTAAGTCGGATCACATCCTGTTCATCGCCTCCGGCGCCTTTCACTTCGCCAAACCCTCCGATCTCATCCCCGAGCTGCAAGGACGGCTGCCCATCCGCGTTGAATTGCATGCGCTCACCGTCGACGACTTCATCCGCATTTTGATTGAACCGGACGCTTCCCTGACCAAACAGTACGCCGCCCTGCTGGCCACCGAGGGCGTCACGGTGACGTTTAAGGATGACGGCATAGCGAAGATTGCCGAGGTCGCCTATCAGGTGAACGAACGCACGGAGAATATCGGTGCGCGACGCCTGCACACCGTCATGGAACGACTGTTGGAGCAGGTTTCGTTCCGCGCCGCGGAGGAGCCCGGTCTGCGTGTCGAGGTCGACATGCGGTTCGTGGACGAGCATCTCGGCGACCTCGCGCGCGATGAGGACCTCGCGAAGTACATACTTTAGAGGTCGATCCCCATGACAGTGCCCACCGCGATCACGCTGCATCAGCAGTCGAGAGTGCTGGAGCTTGCCTTCGATGACGGCAGCGTATTCCGTCTGCCCTGCGAGTTCCTGCGCGTGTATTCACCCTCCGCGGAGGTGAAGGGTCACGGTCCCGGCCAGGGTGTGCTGCAGGTGGGCAAGGAGAACGTGAACATCAAGGACATCGAACCGGTGGGTCACTACGCGGTGAAGCTGGTCTTCGATGACGGCCACAACACCGGCCTGTACTCATGGGACTACCTCTATAAGCTGGGCGTGGAACAGGAGCGTTTGTGGGGCGAATATCTTGAGGCGTTGGAACGCGCCGGTCACGTTCGGAACATTAAGTCCGAGTAATGCGCAGGACGGATTTCGGTTTCCGCGAGATTCCGGCCGGGGAGAAGGAGAGCCTGGTGGGCGCAGTCTTCACTTCGGTGGCGCCGCGCTATGATCTCATGAATGATCTGATGTCCTTCGGCCTGCACCGGCTGTGGAAGCGGTTTGCGTGCCTGCTCGCCGATGTCCGGCCGGACCACCGAGTGCTCGATCTGGCGGGTGGTACCGCCGATCTCACCGCACGGCTGGCGGGAGAGGTGGGCGGCACGGGAACGATAATCTGCGTAGACATCAATGACGCGATGCTGCGCCTGGGTCGTGATCGCCTCCTGGACCGGGGCATCTGCGGCAACATCCGCTGGGTGCAGGCGAGCGCCGAGGCGCTGCCGTTTGCTGACGATGTCTTCGACGTCGTGACCATCGCCTTCGGCTTGCGCAACGTGACGGACAAGCGCGCGGCACTGGTGGCCATACGTCGGGTTCTGCGACCGGGCGGTCGACTGGTCGTCTTGGAGTTCTCGCGGGTCGTGCTGCCGTGGCTGCGCAGGTTGTACGACGGCTACTCTTTCGCCGTGCTTCCCCGGCTTGGCCGGCTGGTCGCCGGGGACCGTGACAGTTATCAGTATCTTGTTGAGTCGATCCGGCGCCATCCCTCTCAGCCGGAGCTGGCGCAGCTGATGCGGGAGGCCGGTCTGGAACGGGTGGATTGGCACAATCTGTCCGGCGGCATCGTGGCGGTGCACAAGGGATACAAGCTGTGAGCATGTTCGACCTGCGCACCGTGGCCGAGCGCTTCCTGCGTCATGTGGGGGAAGGGCTGGCGCGCCTGCTTGAGTTCGATCCCGCAACGCGTGCCGCGCTCGCGGCGCTGGAAGAACGGGTCATCGCGATCGAGGTGGCCGGCGTCGAGCGCACATTCTATCTCTTGGTGGGCGCGCGCGGTCTGTTATTGCGGCTGGAGCATGTGGGTGAGGTGCACGTGCGGGCGCGCGGCACGCCCTCGAGCTTCCTGACCCTGCTCAGCCACCGGTTGCGCCAGCAGCCAGTCCCCGCCGGCACAATCGAAATCCTGGGAGATCTGCGAACCGCGCAGGAGCTGCAGGACATATTCTCGCGTCTTGACATCGATTGGGAGGAGATGCTGTCGCGGCTGTTCGGGGACATTGCTGCGCACAAGTCTGCGAACGCGGCGCGCGCCTTGTGGTCCTGGTTGCGCTCGACCCAGGTGTCGATGGAGATGAACATCTCCGAATACGCCCAATACGAAACCGAAATTCTGCCGGATCGGGATCAGGTTGAACGCTATCACCGCGAGATCGACGCCCTGCGCGCGCATGCGGACCGCCTCGCGGAACGTTTGAGGCGGCTTAACGCTATGCTGCAGCCGCATCCTCGCCAGACGAACTGAAGGAGCCCGATGCCGCTTATCACACCCGGACAGCTCTTTCGCCTGCTTGCGATCCAGAGGACCTTGATCCGCCATGGGGTGGATGAGATTATCCTCGCCACACCGCTGCTGCGTTCGTTCCGCTTCCTGCTTTATCTGCTGCCCTGGAACTGGCGGCGGCGCAAGTATGCGCCGACCGCCGTGCGGATCCGCAACGTCCATGAAGATCTGGGGCCCATCCATGTGACGTCCGGGCAGATCCTCTCCACGCGCCGCGACCTGCTCCCTGACGACATCGCGGAGGAACTGGCCAAGCTCCAGGACCGCGTGCCGCCGTTTCCGGGCAGTGAGGCGCGGGTAATCGTCGAGAGCGAGTACGGCCAGCCGGTCGGCGAGCTGTTCAGGGAGTTCAACGAGGAGCCGCTCGCCTCGGCATCCATCGCCCAGGTCCACGCGGCGCGCCTGATGAACGGGCGCGAGGCGATCGTCAAGGTGGTGCGACCCAACATACGCAGCGTCATCAAGCGCGACATCGGTCTCATGTATATCCTTGCGGACGGCATGGAACGCTACTGGAGGGAAGGAAGCAGGCTGAAGCCGACCGGCGTTGTTGCCGAGTTTGAGAAGACGATACTCGACGAGCTGGATTTGTTGCGTGAGGCGGCCAACGCCTCGCAGTTGCGGCGGAACTTCAAAGACTCGCAGGACATCTACGTGCCGGAGGTCATCTGGGGGCTGACTCGCGGCCGGGTACTGGTGATGGAACGAATTACGGGCATCCGCGTCGACGACATCGCCGGCCTGAAGCGCGCTGGCGTGGACCTCAAGCATTTGGCCGAAGCGGGCGTCGCCATCTTCTTCACCCAGGTGTTTCGCGACCACTTCTTCCACGCCGACATGCATCCTGGCAATCTCTTCGTAGATCCGGGCGACGGCACCGGCGGGCCCCGCTTCATCCCGGTAGATTTCGGGATCATGGGCTCGCTCAGCGCCTTCGACCAGCGCTACCTCGCCGACAATTTCCTCGCCTTCATGAACCGGGATTATCGACGCGTGGCCGAACTTCATGTGGAGTCCGGCTGGGTGCCGCGTGACACCCGTGTCGATGACTTCGAATTCGCCATCCGCTCGGTCTGCGAACCCATCTTCGACCGTCCAGTCAAGGACATCTCCGTGGCTCACCTGCTGTTGCGCCTGTTCCAGACCGCGCAACGATTCCACATGAAGATCCTGCCACAACTCCTGCTGCTGCAGAAAACGCTGGTCAATGTCGAGGGCATAGGCCGACAGCTCTATCCCGACCTGGACCTGTGGGCGGCGGCGAGGCCCTCGCTGGAGCGGTGGATGCGCAGCCGAGCCAGCGTCAGGACAGTGCTGGCCGCGACACGCGAACGCCTGCCATCGATCGCCGAGCGCCTGCCGGAGCTGCCCAGGATGGCCTTTGACGTCCTGGAACAGGCCAAGACCGGGGAGTTCAGGGTGCAGGCGCATGGCCCGCACTTTGAGGAGTTGCGGCAGGAGATCCGCCGCGCCGGCCGGCGCATGGTGCTGGCGGTGCTGGGCGGTGCCTTCGTAGTGAGCGCGGCGGTGCTGCTGGCGCTCGACGGTTTCGCGCCGTCGATGCTGGGTAACGCGCCATTCGGTGCTTGGATGCTCGGCGGTCTCGGGCTTGCCATGATTGCCGCCCTGCTCAGCGACGGCTAGCGGTGATGCTTCAGGGCGCCGCTCCTGGTTGTTGCCGGGAGCCCGCTATGTTGCGGGTCGCCGTTTTCTCGGCTTGTGTTCGCTCTGGTCTGTGACCAGGCTTCAATTAGCGCTGCTTGAGTGACGAACAGGAGCAGGTGAAGAGTTTTGCCTGAGAGAACACGGCAAGGGGGAAGCATGGAAAGCAGCACATCGGGCTTTCCGCCACTCAGGTTTGATGGAACACCCTTTTACTGATCGGAGGACCTGACGAGTCGCTCTCCGCGGGCAGCGCAGGTCTTTCTAATCGACGAGCGACAGTACGTCCAGAAGCGATCTGCCGGTATGCGTGGGCTGCGCGCCCAGTGCCTCGGGCGGCAGGTTGCAGCGGTTGACCCATAGCGTTTCGTAGCCGAACCATGTCGCGCCCACCGCATCCCAACTGTTGCTGGAGACGAACAGTATTTCCTGCGGGGCGAGACCGAGGGCTGTGGTGCCGAGGCTGTAAGCATCGGGATGAGTCTTGTACTTCTGCACCGGCGCGACACTCAACAGCGGGTCGAGCAGGTTCGCAAAGCCGGCATTTTGCGTGAGCGTTGCGATCATGTCCGGGTCACCGTTGGAGAGGACACCGGCGCGCACGCCCCACGCACGCAACCGTTCAAGCACCCCTCTAACCTCAGGGTAGGGAGTGAGCCTTCCATACCGATCCATCAGCGCCGCTTCGGCCTCAGGCGGGCACGCCATCCCGAGGCGCGCCAGGGCATACTGTAGAGCGTCCCGCGTAATCTCGCGAAACGGCTTGTACCGGCCAGCGAGCGTGTGCAGGTGTGTGTACTCAAGCTGCTTCTGCCGCCACAGGACACTGAGCCTGCTACCGTGGCGCGGGAACAGGTCCTCGGCCAGGCTGGAGACCGAGTGAACGTCGGCGAGCGTGCCGTAGAGATCAAACAGGACGGCGCGCGCTTGGCTCGGCATCTATCGCCTTGCGGGTGGGCATTGCATCGTTACCTTGTGAGCGGCCACAGGAACACCTATCGTTCGTGGCCATCCTGGAGCGGTGGCGAGGCGTCCTTGCCGTGGCACTTCTTGAACTTTCTGCCGCTGCCGCAGGGGCAGGGGTCGTTGCGTCCCACGTTACGGTGGGCATTGCAGGCCGGCGGCGCGCTGCCGTGATCGCGATCATGGCGGCAGTGCGGGCCATGCACGTGTCCTTCCTCAGGCGGGTTGCGTGGCGTAGTCATGATCGAATGAGGGACGCTTCGGCGGTCGTCATCTCACCAGACCCGCCTCGACCTCCCGGCGCTTCTCGCCGCCGACCAGATGCTCGATGAGCGTGAGCGCGAAATCCATCGCCGTGCCCGGTCCGCGCGACGTGATGACCTTGCCGTCGCAGACGACTGCCTCGCCGGTGTAACGCATCCCCGGCACGTTCATTCGGTCGAGCACGCCGGGGTAGCCGGTGGCGCTCCTGCCGCGCAGCAGCCCCATGCTCGCGAAGACCTTGGGCGCAGCGCAGATGGCGGCGGTGTAGCGACCGCTGTCTGTCATCGTCTTCAGCAACTCGCGCACGCGCAGGTCGCCGTTCAAACGGTCGGCGCCTTCCGACCCGCCCGGTAGCACGACCATGTCGAAGGAGTGCTCCAGCGCTTCATCCAAGGTCGTATCCGGTACCAGCGTGACCCCGCGGCTGGCCTTGACCGGCCCTGTGCCCAAACCGGCCGTGACGACGGTGATGCCGGCGCGGCGCAGCAGATCAATTATGGTGACGGCTTCTAGTTCCTCGCAGCCTTGGGCGAGGGGGACGAGAACGGTTGCCATGGGAGTTCGTTCCTTTGCTGGATGATCAGTAGTTCGCTCAAACGGACCAGCCGCACACCGCGCTGCGGGAGATTGGGCAACATCTCCTCCAGGAGTTGTAAGGTGTCCGGCCGCGGGTGACAGAGACCGAGGGCATGACCGTTCTGGCGGGCCTTCTGGATCAGCAGGAGGAACTGGCTGCGAACGTAATCGACCCCGGGTTCGGTATCGAGAAAGACGTCGCGGCTGAGAAAGGGCACCTGCTCCTCACGCGCTACGCGGGCCGCCACGGTCCGCCCGGTGGTCCGGCTGTCCACAAAGAACAGATCACCGCGCCGCTTCAGGGTGGCCATCACCCAGTGCATGCGCTCGGGCAGACCGGTCAGAAGGCTGCCCATGTGGTTGTTGACTCCGATCGCGTTGGGAACGCTGGCGAGGTCGGCATTAAGGGTGGCCATGACCTCTTCGCGGGTCATGCTCAGCATCAGCGCGCCCGGCCCGAGCTGGCGATTATGGGCCTGAGCCTCCATGGGCAGGTGCAGCATCACTTCCTTGCCGAGCGCGGTTGCGCGCGCCGCGAGTTCCGCGCTGTGGGGGGCATGCGGCAGGAACGAATAGGCCAGGGAAAACGGCAGCGACAGCGCGCGCAAGCCGTCGCGATAGCGGTAGCCCATGTCATCGACGACGATACCGATGGCAGGGAGGTCCGTGCGAGTCATCTCTGCGCCCGGGGCGCCGCCGCTCAGCACGACAAACAGCAGCAGGGCGGCAACTCGAGGCATGCTGCGCGCACATTGCACGAAGACGGCCCTCCTGAGTTGGGTAAGCGATTGTGCGATGCCTTTAGGATCACGGCGGCTCTTGACACAGTCTGTAAGGTACAGTGTCTTCGGCGCGCTGGGCCTATCTCGGCCCTGGCGGTTCTTGCTCGGTGGCTACTGGCTCAACCCACAGAGCCGCCCATGAGTCTCGCTGCAGAGCGGCGCGATCGCGGCCACGAATCTCGCCATCACGCTAGGTCCCTCATGCAATACGCCGGCTGGAAGGCACGAACGAAACGGCAGGTCCTAGCGGGTGCCGCGCTCTTGCAGCAGCACCATGCCTTTCAGCATGTTGAGAGCCTCGTGTACCTCGTAGTCGCTGTCCTGGGGTGCCGCGTCATCTGAGTTGGCGTTGCCGCGCGGGGGAGCGATGACCTCATTGCCCTCTTTCTGAGTGTTGTTTTCGAGGTGGCGGCTGAGATTGCGCTCCTTGATGTCATCCGAAACGGCCTCCGCAGCGGCGATCTTTACGTTCCCCAGCATGATGTCTGGCGTGATGCCCTGGGCCTGGATTGAGCGTCCCTTAGGGGTGAAGTAGCGGGCAGTGGTGATCTTCAGAGCCGCCCCGTTATTCATCGGCAGAATAGTCTGCACCGAGCCCTTGCCGAAGCTCTGGCTGCCCATGATCACGGCGCGCAGGCTGTCCTGCAGCGCGCCGGCGACGATTTCAGAGGCGGACGCGGAGCCGCCATTGATGAGCACCACCATCGGCGCACCCTTGAGCAGGTCACCGGGGTTGGCGCTGAACTCCAGCTGCGAGTCCTTGACGCGACCTTGGGTGTAGACGATCTTGCCGCGGTCCATGAACGCGTCGCAGATTTCGACCGCCGAGTTCAGCACCCCGCCGGGATTGTTGCGCAGATCGAGGATCAATCCCTTGAGCTTGTCACCGTTTCCGCGCTTGAGTTTGCTCAGCGTATCGTTGAGATCTTCGCCGGTGTGCTGCTGGAAGTGCGAGATGCGCAGGTAGACGAAACCGGGCTCCAGCGTGCGACCCTTGACGCTATCGACCTTGATGATGTCCCGCTTGATGGTGAACTCCAGCGGCTGCTCCTGGCCCTGGCGCATGATGGAAAGCTTGATTGGCGATCCCGGTTTGCCGCGCATCTTCTCCACGGCCTCGCCCAGGGACATTCCCTTGGTCGGGGTATCGTCGATCTTGATGATCACGTCGCCGGCCTGGATGCCCGCCTTGTGCGCGGGGGTGTCGTCAATCGGCGAGATGACCTTGACGAAACCATCTTCAATCCCAACCTCGATGCCGAGTCCGCCAAACTCGCCGGAGGTACCCTCCTGCAGCGTTTTGTACTCGTCGGCATTCAGGTAGGCGGAGTGCGGATCCAGTCCGTTGAGCATTCCGCGGATCGAATTCTCGAGCAGACTCTTGTCCCGCACATCCTCGACGTAGTCGCTCTTTACCTTGGCAAACACCTCGGTAAAGACTCTCAGGTCTTCGAGCGGCAGGTCTTCGACTGCGGCGGTGGGCGCGGCTGTTCCCGGCTCGTTCTGGCCGATGGCGAGTTGCGCACCGGCGAACAGGCCGACAAACAGCATCAGGAGATAGCGCAGGGCTAGGTTCATCTATCGCGGCTCCATTACCTTGGGACGGCGGTCCGGCGCCGTATCGAGGTCAGGTTACAGGACTTGTTCCAACCGGGCGGCTAACATCCGGAGGGGCAATCAAATTCAGGGGTTAAACCCGTAGTCTAAATACCGATCGTCAGTGGTACTGACGGTCCCTTGCACCGTCGGCAAGCATACGGGGCTATAGATTAGCAGGCAACAGTGGCACCCGTGCCTAACGACACCATTGGGCGGGGTCCTGAGGGGCCCCCCGATGGCGGAGCTCGAAGTAAAGGCCGCTAGCGCCCAGCCCGCCGCTGTCGCCGGCAGCCGCGATGATTTCTCCGGTCTTGACCGCCTCGCCGGTCTTCTTGTTGAACGACTGGTTATGGCCATACAGGCTCAGGTAATCCCCTCCGTGGTCGATGATGAGCAGCAGGCCGAAGCCCTGGAACCAATCGGCGAAAACCACGCGACCGTTGCCCACTGCTTGAACGGCGCTGCCCGGCCCGGCCTCGATGAACACCCCCCGCATGGTCAGCTCCGAGTCTTTGCCCACCGGCTCGCCGAAGCGGCGGGTGATCCTGCCCTGGGCGGGCCAGGGGAGTCGACCCTTCAGGCTGCCCAAGCCTTTAGCCTCTGGCGTTGCGTTGCTCGTCGACCATCCTGGCAGTGACTGCAGCAGCCCTTCCAATGCACGTTTGGTTGCGCGCAACCTCTTCAGTTGCTCGCTCTTCACCGCAAGGTCGCCTTTCAGCGCCACCAGCGTCTTCTTGCGTGTCATGCGCAGCGCCTCGACTTCCTGCACGCCCCTGGCTTGCTCGGACTGCAGCGCCAGCAGGCGCTCCCGCTCGAGACGCGTTGCCTCCGCGAATGCACGCGTCTCGGTCAAGTCCCGGGTCAGCGCGGCAATCCGCTCGCCGTGTGCGTGCGCGATCAGCGCATGGTAGGTCAGCAGGCGACTGACGCTATGCGGGTCCTCCTGGCTCAGCAGCAGCTTCAGGATATCTCGCCGACCCATCATATAACTGGCGCGCAGCAGCCGCGCCAGCGTTTCCCGCTCACTCTGCAGATTCCGCTCGTGCTCCTGATAGCGCAACGCCAGCCTCTGCAAGGCGATCTGTTTCTGCACGATGGTCTGCTCAAGCTCTGCCAACCGCTCATTTGCCCGCGCCAGCGCCAGTTCCTGCTGCTTCAGTCCGGTGACAGCCTGCTCCGCATCGACCTCCAGTTGCTTCTTGTCGCCCTCCGCGGCGCTGATGCGGGTGCGCAGTTCACGAAGTTCCTGCTGTGGGTCGTCGGCGCCAAGAGCAGGGCCAGAGACCAGCGATGCGGCGACGATGAGCAGGGAGCAGGCGCGGCGGGCAGGGTGGTTCACCGCGGCGCGGATGCGCGCCGCGGTTCGGCGGCGAGCTCGAAGAGCTTGGTAGCAGGTTCTTCCCGCAGTTTGACCAGCGGGCGCCCTGTCATCTCGGGCGGTCGCGCGACTCCCATGAGATACAGCATTGTCGGCGCGATGTCGGCTAACGTTCCACTCACGCGCATGGTGGCCGGGCGGCCGACGTAGAGCAGCGGTACACGGTTGCTGGTATGCGCCGTGTGGATCTGTCCTAACACCGTTTTGGTGGATACCTCGCGCATCTTCTCCGCATTGCCGTGGTCGGCGGTGATGAGCAGCTCCATGCCGGCGTCGCGCGCGGCCGCCTCGATCCTGCCAAGGCAGATGTCCAGCGTTTCGATTGCCCGCACCGCGGCCTCAAACACGCCGGTGTGCCCGACCATGTCGGCATTGGCGAAGTTGCAGATGATGGCGCCATATTCCCTGTTTTCTATCGCCCGCACCAATTCATCGGTAACTTCGACGGCGCTCATCTCCGGCTTCAAGTCGTAGGTGGCGACGTGCGGGGAGGGAACGAGGATGCGGTCCTCGCCAGGGAACACGCGTTCCTCCCCGCCATTGAAGAAAAAGGTGACATGCGCGTACTTCTCCGTCTCGGCGATGCGCAGCTGCCGGATGCCGAGCCTGGAGATGTACTCACCGAACGTGTTCTGGAGATGGGCCGGCGGGTGGGCGACGGCCACATCGAAATCCTCGCTGTAGTGCGTCATGGTTACGAAGCTGTGCAGTGCCGGCACTCGCTGGCGCGGGAAGGCGTCGAAATCCGGTTCGATGAATGCCTGCGTCAATTGCCGGGCGCGGTCGGCGCGGAAGTTGGCAAACACCACCACATCGCCGTCCTCCACGCGAACGGGCTCCTTTCCACGAGGGACAACGACGGTTGCCTTCACGAACTCATCGGTCTCGTTACGGGCGTAGGATTGATCCAGGGCGATAAGGGGATCATCCACCTCGTAGTCGCCGCGTCCCTCGACGATAAGGTTGTAGGAGGCCTCGGTGCGCGACCAGAACCTGTTGCGGTCCATCGCGTAATAGCGGCCGATGAGCGAGGCGATGCGGCCGTTGCGCCCCAGCTCGTTGAATCTCAGCATGACACGCTGAATCGATTCTGCAGCGCTCTTCGGCGGCGTGTCCCGGCCGTCCAGGAAGGCGTGCACGAACGTCCGTCTGACGCCGCATCGCGCGGCGAGCTCCATGAGGGTGAGAATGTGGTCCTCGTGGCTGTGCACGCCGCCGGGTGAGAGCAGTCCCAGAATGTGCACGGCGCAGTCCTGCTGGGCGGCGTGCTCGAATGGCGCGACCAGCGTCGGGTTGCGGAAGAAATCGCCTTCCTCTATCGCATCAGTAATACGACTGAACTCCTGGTCGACGACCCGCCCGGCCCCGAGATGCATGTGGCCCACCTCAGAGTTGCCCATTTGCGTAACCGGCAGGCCCACGTCCGCGCCGGAGGCGCTGAGCAGCATGTGCGGGCACTCCGCCCACAGACGGTCCCACACGGGCTTGCTGGCGTTATGAATGGCGTTGTACTGCGTGTCTTCGCTATAACCCCACCCGTCGAGGACAATGAGGAGCAGGGGTTGGTGCGGAGGCGGCATCGGTATGTGTTTGACTATCCTGCGGATGCGGCGAGTTACTGACGCAGTGTATCATGATTCATTCACGACACCCGGTGCGGCAGAAATTCGCGATGGAGCAAGTTGGAGAATTCGTCACAAATCATTGGATACTGTTTACCGCGCTGGCGGTCATCACGGCAATGTTGGTCAGCAACATCGTCGGTAGCATCGGCGGCGGCCGGCAACTGACGCCCGGCGAGGCCGTGCAATTGATCAATCGGAAAGGCGCGGTGGTCGTGGATCTCCGCGACGCCGGGGAATTCAGCGAGGGCCACATCGTCAGTGCGCTCAACGTCCCGGCGACGAAGCTCCCCGAGCGACTGAAGGACCTGGAGCGTCACCGCGAGCGGCCACTGCTTCTCTGCGGCACGACCGGCAACGAGGCCGGCCGCACCGGCAGCGTGCTGCAGAAGCACGGCTTCAAGCAGCTCTACACGCTGAAGGGCGGTGTGGCCGCGTGGCGGCGGGAAAACCTGCCGCTTACCCGGGACTGATACGGGCGTTCATACGCCAAAACATTCAAACACCAAGACGCGAGACACAAGCATGGCGGAAGAAACTTCCAACGAAGGCAGCAAGCGTACAGGCCAGCTCGGCATCCAGAAGATCTACGTGAAGGACCTCTCCTACGAGGCACCGGGAACGCCCCAGGTATTCCGCGAGGAATGGAAGCCCGGCGTTGATATCCAGCTTGCCAATAAGGCAACGCCGCTCGGCAATGATCTGTACGAAGTGGTGCTAGCGGTGACGGTGACCGTGCGGTCCGGGGAGAAGACGGCGTTTCTCGTCGAAGTGCATCAGGCTGGCATCTTCAACATCGGCGGCTTCCCGGAGCAGCACCTCGCGGCGGTACTGGCGACCGTGTGTCCGAATATCCTCTTCCCCTATGTGCGCGAAGCGGTGTCCGACGTGGTCGCCAAGGCAGGCTTCCCTCAACTACTGCTCGCGCCGGTGAACTTCGACGCTTTGTACGCACAGGAGTTGCAGCGCCAGCGTGCGGCGCAGCCCCAGGCGGAAGGCAAAGCGCACTGAGGCCGCACCGTATTCTTCGAGTAGGGCGGGTCGGAAGGTAGATTGGCGACC
The DNA here is from genome assembly GCA_052388435.1 of Chromatiales bacterium. GTDB lineage: Bacteria > Pseudomonadota > Gammaproteobacteria > JAJPIJ01 > JAJPIJ01 > JBQTIC01. The sequence goes on from JBQTIC010000110.1 coordinate 20,928, forward strand.
CGGCGCGGGGAGGCGAACCTGAACGAAGCGCACATGCTTGTCGCCGGGGCGGGTTCCTGGGGAACGGCGCTCGCGGTCGTGTTCTCCCGCAACGGCCATCCGACGTATCTCTGGGGCCATGACCCGGTGCATCTGGCGCGCCTGGCGCGCGAGCGTCGCAACGAGCGATATCTGCCCGGTGTGGACTTCCCCGCTGCGATGCGGGTGGAGGACGATCTGGAGACTGCCCTGCGCCACACGCGGGACGTCGTCCTGGCGGTGCCCTGCCGCGCGCTGCGAGAAGTTGGCCATCAGATCGCCGTCTACGCCCGCGCCCACGTGCGCGTCGGCTGGGCCTGCAAAGGGATCGATGTCGACACGCTGCAACTGCCACATCAGATCGTCGCGGATCTGTTTGGCGAGGAATGTCCCGCGGCTGTCATCTCCGGTCCGACCTTTGCCGGAGAAGTCGCCGCGGGGCTGCCGACAGCCATTGTTGTAGCGTCACATGACCAGGAGCTTTCGCGAACACTTGTGGCACGGCTGCACAGCGGCACCCTGCGCGCTTATTGCGGCGATGATGTAATCGGCGTGGAGGTCGCCGGGGCGGTGAAAAATGTCCTCGCCATCGCCGCCGGCATCAGCGATGGCTTGGGTTACGGCGCAAACAGCCGGGCCGCGCTCATCACCCGCGGACTTGCGGAGATCACGCGGCTGGGACTCGCGCTCGGCGCGCGGCGAGAGACATTCATGGGCTTGGCCGGACTGGGCGATCTCGTGCTGACCTGCACCCAGGATCAGTCCCGCAATCGCCGACTGGGTCTCGCCTTGGCACACGGCACGCCGCTCGAGCAGGCGGTCGCGGTGATCGGTCAGGTCGTGGAAGGGGTGCGTACCGCCGAGGCGGTCGATCGGCTGGCGCGGAAAACGCAGATAGAGATGCCGATCTGCAGGCAGGTTGCGCGAGTGCTGCGAGCCGAATGCTCGCACCGGGAGGCAGTGCAGGCCCTGCTGGCCCGGGAGCCGAGGCGCGAGCACGACTGAGAGCGAACACTGGCCGCAGCCCGCTGGCTCCACGGTGTTAATTGCTGTCCACGGTTGAGAAGCCGAGCTGGTGCCTCAGCTCGTACACGCCTACGGCCACGGCGTTGGCAGGACTGAGGCTGCGGCGGGAGTGAGCACAGGATTAAATAGCACGTGCTCCCTGCCTAATTCATTGAGCAGCCTGCGTCACTCCGGGCCGAACAGCAGCGCATCGCTGTCGCGATACCGGACCTCGTGATAGCCGCGCGCCGGCAAACAGCCGCGATGCCGGCAACGTGCGATGTTCCCGCACATCCGCCAGTTCGTGATGGTCGAGTGCCACCCGTCGCAGCAGCTTGTGGTCCAGCGCGCCCTGGACTCGTGGCGGCGAAGCCTCCCTCTCGGACAGGGGCGCAAGCGGCAGCGTTCAACGTTGCACGGGGCGCTTGCCGCTGCTCCCGCACTCGACGCTTCGCGCACCGGGTCGCCGCCGCGATCCGGGCGGATGGATGAGGTGCAGGTGCGCGCCGGTGTTGGCGCACAATCGTATAATGTTGCCGGTATTCGGTGCGATCTCCGGCTGATAGAGAACCACGTGAATAATCAGCTGATCTCGACTGTTATTCATTGTCCCCTCCCTTAGATGGGAGAGGGTGTGACTGGCAATGACGTTGTCTGACCCTGACGGAAAAATGCTGGCCCTCGAGTTCTGCGGGATGCGCTTCGCCACGCCGCTGGTGCTGCTCTCCGGCTGCGTCGGCTTCGGCGAAGAGTATACGCGCATCGTCGGCTTCTCCAACCACGATGCCGGTGCGGTCTGTCTGAAGGGCACGACGCTCGATCCGCGCCTCGGCAATGCGCCGCACCGCGTCTGCGAAACGCCCGACGGCATGCTCAATGCTATCGGCCTGCAGAACCCCGGCGCGCGCCACGTCGTAGATGAGATCCTGCCGCGGCTCGACTTCAGGGAGACGCGTTACATCGCCAACGTCTCGGGCTCCACGGTGGAGGAGTACGAGGAGGTCACGCGCATCTTCGATGATTCGCCGATCGACGCCATCGAGATCAACATTTCATGCCCGAACGTAAAGGAGGGCGGGGTGCAGTTCGGCAACGACCCGGAGATGTCCGCTCGCGTGGTGGAAGTCTGCCGGCGGGTGACCAGGAAACCGATCATCACCAAGCTCTCGCCCAACCAGACCGACATCGCCCGCAACGCCCGGCGTTGCATCGAGGCGGGGACGGATGCGTTCGCCGTCATCAACACCATCATGAGCATGGCGATCGACATCGAGACGCGCAGGCCCGTCATCGGCAACAACCAGGGAGGCCTCTCTGGACCGGCGATCAAGCCAATAGCGCTGCTAAAGGTGCATCAGGTCTACCAGGTATCCAGACCTTACAACATCCCCATCATCGGTCAGGGCGGCATCGTCAGCGCCGCGGATGCCATCGAGTTTCTCATCGCCGGCGCAAGGGCTGTCGGCATCGGCACAGCACTGTTCTACGATCCGCTGGTCTGTCCCAAGATTAACGCCGGTATCCTGGACTACCTCAAGCGCCACAACCTGAGCAACGTCACTGAGCTAGTCGGTTCGCTGACGCTGAACGAGCAAACCTCGGCGATCTGCACCGGCTAGACGGGCAGGCGGAGAGTATCCAGACAGGCCTCCATCGGCGTCTTACCATGACACCCGCGCCTCTGGTGCGGCCCCTGCTCGATCTTGCGGCGGGCAACGGCAGGTGTTCTTGCGGACCAGCCCATCGAGCCCGTCGAGGCGGTCTGCGGGCCGGTCAATGCGGGAGCAGGCGTTTGAGGAAGACACGCATCTCCCTGGCGGCCTGGATGTCGCCGCGCTGCTCGGCGACGGCGATGCCCCGCTGGTAGGTCCGGATGGCGTCGCTGCTCAGACCCGCATTGGCTTGTGCGCTGCCGAGCAGTTTCCAGGCGGCGGAGTAATTCAGATCGATCTCCGTAGCGCGCTTCAGATGCGCGATGGCCTGCCCGAGATCTCCCTGTTTGAGGCAGGCACAGCCGAGACTGAAGCGCAGGACGGCCGTCTCCGGACCGCGCGCGAGCAGCGCCTCAAGCGTCCTGATCGTGTCCACGCGCGCTGGCGTGCTTGATGAGCTTCGGTTCGATGCCCAGTGCCCGCAGCTTGCGGTGCAGGTGGGTGCGTTCCAGCCCCACCTTTTCGGCCACTTTGCTCACGTTGCCGTTCTCGCGCTGTAACTGATACTCGAGGTATGCCTTCTCGAACTGTTCGCGCGCCTCCCGCATCGGCAGCTCAAAGCCGGGCTGTGACGCGCCCACCGCAACGGCGCGCAGGCCGAGCGCCTGCTCGACCTCCGGCGCCTCGATGGTCGGGCCGGAGCCGAGGATGAGCAGGCGCTGCACGAGGTTCTTAAGCTCGCGCACATTGCCCGGCCACTGATAACCACGCAGGCGCTGGATCGCCGCGTGCGAAAACTGCCGTCGCGGCAGCCCCTCCTGCGCCACCGACAGGTTGAGGAAGTGCCCGAGCAGGTCGGGAACGTCCTCGGCGTGCTGGCGCAGCGCGGGCACGTGCACGGGGACCACATTCAGGTGGTAGTAGAGATCGTCGCGAAAGGTGCCGGCGTCGACGGCGGCCTTTAGATCATGGCGCGTGGCGGCGACGATGCGCACATCAATTTGCACCGGATCGAGCCCGTCCACACGTTGCAGCATCTGCGCCTCCAGCGCGTTGAGCAGGCGCGCCTGCAGGTCGAGGTCCAGGTCGGCGATATCCTTCAACAGCACGGTCCCGCCGCTCGCCTGCTCCAGCGCGCCGAAATGCAGCCGGCTGTTGGTCTCGGCTCCGAACAGCTCCTGCTCCAGCGTCTCCCGCGCGAGGCCGCCGATGTTGATCGATAGAAACGGGCTGCGCGCGCGCGGACTGTGCGCGTGCAGGTAGCGGGCAAACACCTCCTTGCCGGTGCCGGACTCGCCGGTCATGAACACCGTGGTTTTGTGATGGGCGATGCGCTGCAGCTGATCCTGGAGCTGGAGGATGGCCCGGCCGGAGCCTACGGGCTCGGCGCCGATGGCCTGCCGGCGCAAACCGATGTTCTCGCGCCTGAGCAGCGCCATCTCCAATGCCCGCTCGATGGTGACGAGCAGCTTGCCATGCGAGAGGGGCTTCTCGAGGAAGTCGAAGGCACCGAGGCGGGTGGCCTCCACCGCCGTCTCGACCGTCCCGTGCCCCGAGATCATGATGACGGGCACCTCCAGTCCATAGCCCTGCGCCCATTCCTTCAGCAACGTGATGCCGTCGCCGTCGGGCATCCAGATGTCGAGCAGGATGAGATCCGGGCGGCGGGCGCGGCGGGCATCCTGCGCCTCGGCGACCGAGCCGGCGACGCTGACTTCGAAGCCTTCGTCCTCCAGGATCTCCCGCAGCAGGCTGCGGATCGTCTCCTCGTCATCAACGACGAGTATGTGCCGCGAACTCACGCCACCTTTCCTTGCGGGTTGGTATCGGTCAGCGAGGCGGCCACGGGCATATGTTCGGGCGCGGTCACTGGCAACCGGATGACGGCGCACCCGCCACCCGCCTCGGCGTTCTCCATCCAGACAATGCCGCCGTGCTCTTCCACGATCTTCTTGACGATGGCAAGTCCCAGCCCTGTGCCTCTCGGTTTGCTGGTCACGTATGGTTCGAAGATCTGACTGAGCATTTCAGGCGCCACGCCGTTGCCGCGGTCTTCGACGCGCAGTTCGACGCTGGCGCCGTGCGCCTCCTCGAGCAGACGGGTGCTGACCCGCGCGCGGGTCGTGGGCTTGTCGGCCTGTGCCTCGATGGCATTGGCCAGCAGGTTGTTGAGCAGCTGTCGCAGGCGGTCGGGGTCAGCATGCATGGTGGGAAGTCGCGGATCGAGGTCTGAATCGATGTTCACACGCTGTTCCTCGCTGCGGTGGAGGTCGAGCGTGCTTTCGATAATCTGATTCAGGTTGACGGGTTCCTGCTGCATCCTGGGAGAGCGGGCGTATTCCGAGAAAGTGTTCACCATGCCCTTCATGGTCTCCACCTGCTGGATGATGGTGTTGGTGAGACGGTCGAGGACTTCCACGTCGCCCTGCGTCATGCTGCGGAGATACTTGTGCCGCAGCCGCTCCGCGGAGAGCTGGATCGGCGTGAGCGGGTTCTTGATCTCGTGAGCAAGCCGGCGCGCCACCTCGCTCCACGCCGCATCGCGCTGACCCTGGATGAGGGCGGTGATGTCGTCAAACACGATGACGTGGTCGTCGTGCGCGGTGCCGGTTCCGGTCAATGCTGCCCCGCGGTACAGCAGCACCTTGCGGCCGTTGGGGCCGAACAGCGTGACCTGCTCCTGCCAGTCGCCCATGCGGCGGGCCAGGTTGGCGCGGATGCCGTTGACGAGCGGTTCGAGGTGGGGCAGCTGGCTTACGAGACCGTCCAGCGTGGGCGAGGGCAGCGTACCGAGCGGTGCCGCGAGGATTTGTGCGGCCGCCTCGTTCGCCGTGCGCAACTCGCCGGTTTCGGTAACTGTCAGCACGCCGGAGGACAGGCGGCCGAGCACCGTCTCGAGATACGCCCGCTGGCGCTCCACCTCATCGCGGCTCTGTCTCGCCTCGTCGCGCGTCTGCGCCAGGCGTCGGGTCATCTCATTGAAAGAATGCACGAGCACGCCGATATCGTCGTTACTCGGCACCGGCAGACTGGTCTCGTAGTTGCCGGCCGCGACCGCCTGCGTGCCCTCGGCGAGATCGCGTATGGGCTCGGCCAGTCGCTGCGCGGTGTAGAAGGCCGCCCATACCGCAGCGAAGATGCTGAAAAGCAGCACGAGGGTCAGCGTCATGATGAAACTGAGTTTCAGTTGATCACGAAGGTAGGCAAGCTCCCTGTACTTCACGAACGCCGACTGCACGTTGTCGGCGAGCGCCGTCATGCGCTCTGCCACCGGGAACAGCGCCTGCAGGATCCGACCCTCGCCGGTGATGGCGCTCGGCACGTTTACTACCACCCGCATATACAGTCCGCTGTCGCGGATGGGTTCCAGGCCGATATAGTTCTGCCGCTGCCGCAGCTGGAGCAGAACGGTGTCGGGAGGCAGCGAGGGCACGATCTCCGTGGCGACGCTGCTGCTCGCCAGGATCGCTCCCTTACTTGTCATCAGCGTGACCTCCTCGGCGCCGCTCTGTCGGCGTAGTCCGTCGAGGTCAAGCGGGTGGGTGAAAGGATTCTCCACGACCAGGCTCTCGGGCATCTGCAACTGTTCGAAGCTCAGCGGATCGGCACCATTGCTGTCCGTCAGCGTCTCGGCCATCTGTTGTGTCTGGCGCAGCAGTTCGCGCATGCGCAGATCCAGCGACGCGCGGCTTAAGTTGAGAGCATCATCCAGTGCCTCGGCTACGCGCACATCGAACCAGTTGTCGATCCCGCGCCTCAGAAACTCTAGGGAGAACCCGTAGACGACGAGCACTGGTACGACCGCGAGAACGACGAACAGGATGGTAAGGCGGCGCTTCAGCCGCGCGCCCGGCCGACGCCGGCGAAGTTCCCGCAGCAACCGCTTCAGATTGAAGCCGATGAGAGCGAGGAAGCCGAGCAGGCCGAACGCGTTGATGACGAGCAGTAGCGAGTAGATGCGGCTGAAGCGCGCCGAGTTTTGCATGGCATCGCTCATCATCACCAGCGACACCAGCAGTAGCGCGCTGAGGGTCACGACCGCCGCCAGCACCCGGTTGCGGCGGCGTCTCACAGCTTCACCTCCCAGCGACGCCATGCGGACCGCAGGTGCCAGTGTGGTGACAGATACGCGACGGGTCGCAGTGGGGGCGGCAGGGCTTCGACGTCGAGAGTGACGCGGATGCGTCCGCGGTAAGTGGTGTCTGCGTTGAGATGGCGCGTCTCCGAGACGGCGACATCGCGCATGTCGCCCATGTCAAGCAGCGCCTCCCGCAGCGAGGGGAAGCTTCGCCGCGTGCGGGTGGTGACGTTGGTCACCACGTACGTCTCGCTGAGCGCATGGTACTGCAGGCGCAGGCGCTGCACCGTGCGCACCGTGACGGGATCCCAGAGCATCTTTCTGGGTTCCGTCAGCTCGATCTGCACGTCAAAGGCCAATGAAATCCCGTTCTCGAGAGCGCCACGCATGTCATCGCCCAGTTCATAGCGGATGGCTGCATTGACCACAAAAATGTCGTTGACGACGCGGTTGGAGACCCCGGTGACCTCCATGCCTGCGGCCAGCACTGAGCCCGACAGACTCCACGCCGCCAGGGTCAGGGCGATGCCGTCCAGCCGGCAACTGCCAGCGCGATTATCGCTTAACGAGAAGAGCATAGAAAAATCCGTCCATCCCCGTCTCGCCGGGCAAGATCTGTCGTCCCATGGCAGAGGCGCGTCCCCATCGTGCGTCGATAGCAAGGGCCATCGCCGCCGGATGCGCCGCGAGAAAATCCCGCAGCGGTTCGCCATTCTCGGCGGGCAGCACAGAGCACGTTGCGTACACAAGCTTACCCTCCGGCGCCAGCAGCGGCCATAAGGCCTCGAGCAGTTGTCGTTGCGTGGCGGCAAGCCTCGCCACGTCGTCCGCGCGGCGCAGGCATTTAATGTCCGGGTGGCGGCGGATCACGCCCGTGGCGCTGCACGGTGCATCGACCAGGATGCGATCGAATCGCCGGCCATCCCACCAGGTTTCCGTTCGCAATGCGTCGCCGGTGATGACGGTGGCCCGCAGGCGCAGGCGCGCAAGTGTCTCCTGCAACGTGCGCACGCGCCCCGGTTCGCCGTCGACAGCAACCAGCTCTTCGACCGCCGGTTCGGACTCGAGGATCAGGGCGCTCTTCCCGCCGGGGGCGGCGCAGGCATCGAGCACGCGCTGGCCTGCCTTGAGATCGAGTAACGCCGCGGCCAGTTGCGCGCCCTCGTCCTGGACCGACACCTCGCCCTGCGGAAAGCCCGGTAGTTCATTGACGGCAGTGGGCCGCTCCAACCGGATTGCGCTCGGCGCATGACTGGTGCGCACCGCCTTCATGCCATTTTCCGCCAGTGCCTGCAGATAGCGGTCGACGTCTGTGCGCAGCCGATTGACACGTAAGGTCATAGGCGGCCTTTCGTTGTTTGCGGCCAGCACCGACTCATAGGCCTGCGGCCACGCCTTTGTGATCGCGTGAATCAGCCACTGCGGGTGGGCGTGGCGTGCGACAGGATCCTCGTCGGCGGCGCGTCGCAGCGCCTCGCCGCGACGCGAGAAGGTGCGCAACACCGCGTTGACCAGAGCGCATGCCCAGGACTTGTCGAGGACGCGGCAGGCCTCCACGGTCGCGGACACCGCGACGTGCGCGGGCGTGCGCAGCATATCAAGTTGATAAAGTCCGACAAGGATGAGCGCGTGCAAAACACGCTCGCTTGCCACGATAGGCTCGTGCAGCAGGCGCGCGGCAAACCACTCCAGGCGCGGCAGGAAACGCAAGGTTCCGTAGGCGAGTTCCTGACAAAGCGATGCACGTGGGCCGGTAGCGAGTGCCTCGAGGTGGCGGGGCAACGCCGCGCTGAGCGAGAGGCCGCCGTGGATCACCTCGTACGCGGCGCGCGCTGCGGCGGCACGGACGCGCGCGGCGTCCGCCGAGCGTGCCCGGCGCGTCGTCGACGCCTCAGCGGCCATGTGCGGCAGCGTGGGATCGCTGAAGATGCGGGTGGGCATTCAAGTAGTCCGCCGCATCGATGGCGCGCTTGCCGGGGGCCTGCACCGTCAGCAGCCGCAGCAAGCCATCGCCGGTGGCCACGTCGATTCCCTGGGGCGAGGCCGATACGACCCGACCGGGCTCAAGGGTGGTCCCACCGGGGATGGCAAGCGCCCGCCACACCTTGATGGGCTTGCCGTGCAGATGGGCGGTGGCGCCCGGGCGCGGATTGAAGGCGCGCACCTCGCTGGCGAGGAACGCCGCCGGCAGATGCCAGTCAAGCTCGGCCTCCCGTTTGTCGATCTTGGCCGCATAGGTGGCCGCACTGTGGTCCTGCACCATCGAGGTGATTGTCCGGGTGGCAATAGCAGGAAGGGTCTCGACGAGCAGCGTTGCGCCGAGCGGCGCCAGGCGGTCGTGCAGGCTACCGGCCGTGTCCTCGTCACGGACAGGGCACGCCTGCTGTCTCAGGATCGGACCGCTGTCGAGGGCCGCTTCCATGCGCATCACAGTGATGCCGGTCTCCCTGTCCCCGGCGAGTAGGGCGCGCTCGATCGGGGCAGCGCCGCGCCAGCGTGGCAAAAGGGAGGCATGCACGTTGACGCACCCCAACGGCGGCACATCCAGCACCGGCTGCGGCAGGATGAGCCCATAGGCCACCACCACCAGCAAGTCGGGGCGGAGTCCGCGCAGCTCATCTACCGCCGCCTGGCCGCGCAGGGTGGCAGGCTGCAATACCGGCACTCCGTGGGCCAAAGCCACTCCTTTGACGGGACTGGTACCCACCCCGCGGCCCCGCCCCGCGGGGCGATCAGGCTGGGTGTAAACAGCGCAAAGTTCGTGCTGGGCTTCAGCGAGCAGCGCTCGCAGACACACCGCGGCAAACTCGGGCGTGCCGGCAAATACGATACGTAAGCGCTGAGCCATGAGTGCGCGCGGCAGGGAGTGTGGCGCGGCCGCAGCGGCGCAGGTAAGGGTGACGTTACAGAACCTCGGCCTGCGACTTTTCGATCTTCTTGCGGAGACGGTTGCGCTTGAGCGCCGACAGGTAGTCGACGAAAAGCTTGCCGTTGAGATGGTCGATCTCGTGCTGGATGCACACAGCGAGCAGGCCGTCCGCGACCATCTCTACAGGCTGACCGTCAAGATCGAGGGCGCCGACGCGGACCCTCTCAGCGCGGCGGACGGTCTCGAACACGCCGGGCACAGACAGACAGCCCTCTTCCATCTCCTCCTCACCCTCGCTGTTGAGTATCTCCGGGTTGATGAGGCACAGAGGCTGGTCCTTGGCAGGCGAGAGGTCCGCCACGATGACGCGCTTGCGTACGTTGACCTGGGTGGCAGCCAGACCGATTCCTGGCGCGGCGTACATGGTTTCGAGCATGTCGGAAGCGAGCGAACGAATAGAGTCGTCCACGGTCTTCACGGCATCAGCGCGGATGCGCAGGCGTGGGTCTGGAAAGTGGAGGATCGGCAATAGCGCCATAACTTTGGCTCGTCGCAAGGTGCTCGTAGCATATGGGTAAGCTGCTGAATCAGCAAGGGCTTCCGACCGATTGGTGGTCACGGTACGGATGCTGTGAACTGATAGACCCGCCCGCGGACAAAAAGTGCTTCTATGTTAGCGGTCTTTTTTGCTAAACTGCATTAAGGATATGCCGTAAGGGTACTGACATGATTAAGAAAATGATATTTGTAATGACCGCAGGCCTGATCTCGGTAGCCGTCACCGCCGTGCCGCTCGAGCTGCAACCTGGCCATCCGAGCAAATATGTCGTTCAACGCGGCGACACCCTGTGGGACATTTCCGGCCGTTTTCTGACCGAACCGTGGCGCTGGCCGGATCTCTGGCGGGCCAACCCGCAGATCCGCAACCCACACCTTATTTATCCGGGCGACGTGCTGACGGTCGCCTACCGCGGCGGCCAGCCCTATCTGGAGCTGACCCGCGGAGCGCACCCTCTTGGGGGCCGTAACTACAAGCTATCGCCGAGCGTGCGTGAGGAGAAGCACGTCGAGGCCATTGCGCCTGTCCCGGTGGACGCCATCGCGCCCTTCCTGAGCCGTCCGATCGTGATCGACGCCGACACCTATGATCAACTGCCCTACGTGGTGTCCAGCGCGGATCAGCATCTGGCCAACGGCGCCGGCGGCCGCATTTACGTCCGCGGCAGACTCGATCCCGATATTAAGCGCTACGCCGTTTTCCGCAGGGGTGATCCATTACGGCCGAGTAGGTATTCCAAGAAGAACGACTGGGACAGATTCTGGGCGCGTCAGGAGAACCGCGACAACGACATACTCGGCTATGTCGCGCTAGACGTTGGTGATGCGGTTCGCGCCGACCGTTATTCGAGCGATCCGGCGAAGTTCGATCTGGTCCGTACCTCGCGCGAGGTCCTGAACGGCGATCGTCTGATACCCCAGTTTGAGGGCGACGAGTTCCCGCAGTTCTTCCCGCATGCCCCGAAGAACCAGATCCTCGGCAACATCGTCGCTGTTGTGGATGGCGTGCAGGAGATCGGGCGTCACCAGGTCGTGGTGCTGAACATCGGCACGAAGGATGGTATCGATCCCGGCACGGTCCTGGCAATCAACCAGAGCGGCCTCATCGTGGATGACAAGACAGCGACCGAGCAGCGGGAGAAAGAGGACGACAAGCCGCTCAAGTTCCAGCGTTCGGATTATCTTCCGCTCGACAATGCCCTGGAGCATGTGTTCAACGATGTACGGGATAACAAACGTGCCGTCGATAAGAAGTTCGGGGTCAAATTCCACAGCGTTCCGGAGAAGGTGGTGCTGCCCGCGGAGCGGGCCGGTGAACTGATGGTGTTTCGCAGCTTCGACAAGGTCAGCTATGGCCTGGTCATGCAGACCTATCGGCCGGTGCACCTGTTTGACCGCGTGAGTAATCCCGAATACGAGTATTAGCGGTAGCACTGGTACCTGCGATTACGGCCTCACGGGGTGCGAAGAACGTCTCTTCCACCCCGTGATATTATAGAGGTAATGGCTGAAGGAACGGCTGTAATGGAGGACAGGGACGATTGGCTGCTGTTGCATCGCGTGCCAGGGATCGGTGTTGTCACGTTCAACAGGCTTCTCGACGCATTCGGCTCGCCCGGCCGCGCCTTGCGGGCATCTTCCAGGGAACTCGCCGAGCTCGGCGTCCCGGCAGAGAGCCGACACCACCTCGCCGATCCGGATCAAGGTTCCATCGACAGCGATCGTCGGTGGCTCGAGGCGCCTGATCGTCATTTGATTACAGTCGCGGATGCGCGCTACCCGCCAAGGTTGCGGGAGATCGCCGATCCGCCACCGCTGCTGTTCGTTTGTGGTCATCCCGGTTGGCTGAGCGCGGCACAGGTCGCGATCATAGGCAGCCGCAATCCGAGTCGCGGTGGCGCCGATACGGCGTTTGCATTCGCCAGTGCCCTGGCCGAGCGCGGCCTAGTGGTGACCAGCGGTCTCGCGCGCGGCATCGACGCCCAAAGTCATCGCGGCGCGCTGGAGGCCGGTGGCGCCAGCTTGGCAGTGATGGGAACGGGCCCTGATGTGATATATCCGCGTGCACATGAGTCTTTAGGGGCCGCGATCGCGGCGCGCGGTGCATTCATCAGCGAGTTTCCAACGGCCACTCCCGTGCGCCCGGAAAACTTCCCGAGACGCAATCGCATTATTAGCGGTCTGAGCTTCGGCGTGCTGGTGGTCGAAGCGGCGCGCACGAGCGGTTCGCTGATTACCGCTCGACACGCGCTGGGGCAGGGACGCGACGTATTCGCGATCCCAGGCTCTATACACAATCCACTCGCACGTGGTTGTCACGCATTGATCAAACAGGGGGCCAAGCTTGTCGAGTGCGTCGATGACATCCTCGAAGAACTGCCGGCCGGCACGCGGGTGTACACGCGCACTGATGTAACACGCGAGGGACAAGTGCCGTCACCACCACCGGCGCAAGGGGCCGAATACCGCCGACTGTTCGATGCGCTGGGTTACGACGCGGTCTCCGTTGACAGCATTGTCAGCCGCACTGGATTGACGGCCAACGCTGTTTCCTCCATGCTGTTGTTGCTGGAGTTGCAAGGCCAGGTATCTTCTCAAGCAGGCGGCCTGTATGCGCGGGTGCGTTCCGGGGACTCGTGAGAATGAAGCAAACGGTACTGGACGTTCTTGTCTATCTCTTTGAGCATTGCATGGAGGAAGATGAGCTGACTCTCGATCGCCGCACACTACAGGGCGAACTGAAGCAAGCCGGCTTCGGCGAGACGCAAATTACCAAGGCCTTCGATTGGCTGGAGGCGCTCGCGAGGCAGCGCAACCACTGCGACGGAGGTCGCGCCGCGCGTGGCAGCTCCCTGCGCGTCTTCGGCGCCGAGGAGTGCGAGAAGATCACACGCGATGGGCGCGGGCTTTTGCTTTATCTGGAGCAGCTCGGCGTTCTGGCGGCCGGCGAAAGAGAGCTCGTCATCGAGCGCGCCATGGCACTCGAGGCGGACGAGATCGATGCCGACGAGTTGAAATGGATCGTGCTGATGGTGCTGTTTAATCAGCAGGGCAAGGAGGAGTCCTTCGTTTGGGTGGAGGACCTCATCATGGATGAGCTGCGAGGCAGCCTGCACTGACGCCGGCAGCGGTCGTCTCCAGCGGTTCTCCGCAAACGTTCTAATCTCATACTAACGCCTTTATCGTGTGGCGTGCAGCCCCGATTGATGGTCTTTATTTTGTCAGTCTAGGTCATGAGCGAGAACCTCGTTGTCGTTGAGTCGCCCGCTAAGGCAAGCACCATCAAGAAGTATCTGGGCGCTGATTTCGACGTGCTCGCGTGCTACGGCCATGTCCGCGATCTGCGCCCAAAGAAGGGCGCGGTGGAGCCCGAGCATGGCTTCAGGATGCACTACGAACCGATTGCGAAGGGCAGGAAGCATGTCGACGCCATCGCTTCGGCCATGCGCAAGGCCAAGGCGCTCTATCTTGCGACGGACCTGGACCGCGAGGGCGAGGCGATCTCATGGCACTTGGTTGAGTTGCTCAAGGAGCGGGATGTGCTCGATGCGAAACGGGTGCACCGGGTGGTGTTCCACGAGATCACACGGCGGGCGATCGAGGAGGCGATGGGGCACACGCGCGACATCTCCATGGAACTGGTGAATGCACAGCAGGCGCGGCGGGCGCTCGATTACCTCGTGGGCTTCAATCTCTCGCCGCTGCTGTGGAAGAAGATCAAGCGAGGTCTCTCGGCCGGTCGCGTGCAGAGCCCGGCGCTGCGCCTGATTGTCGAGCGTGAAGAGGAGATCGAGCGGTTTAAGGCGCGTGAGTACTGGTCCATCGAGGCGGACGCCAGGCACAAGGGCGCGTCGTTCGTCGCCCGGTTAACCCGCTTGGGCGACGAAAAGCTGGAGCAGTTTTCGATAACGAACGAGGGTCAGGCGACGCAGGCGAAGGACGACCTGCTGCGCGCGGCCAGGGGTCATCTGCGTGTCACCAGCGTCGAGAAGAAGCAGCGCCGGCGCCAACCCGCCGCGCCTTTCATCACCTCTACGTTGCAACAGGAGGCGGTGCGCAAGCTGGGGTTCACCGCTAACCGCACCATGCGCGTTGCGCAGCAGCTCTACGAAGGCGTCGACATTGGATCGGAGTCCGTTGGCCTTATCACTTATATGCGAACGGATTCGGTCAATCTCGCCGGAGAGGCGATTGCGGAGATTCGCAGCTTCGTCAGGCACCGCTACGGTGCGGAGCGGCTGCCCGAGGCGCCGCGCGTTTACAAGACCAACGCGAAGAATGCGCAGGAGGCGCACGAGGCGATCCGGCCCACTTCGGTCATGCGCACGCCCGAGTCGGTGAAGTCCTATCTCGGCCACGATCAGTTCAAGCTCTACGAACTGGTGTGGAAGCGCACCGTGGCCTGCCAGATGACCCACGCGACGATCGATAGCGTCGCGGTCGATCTCGACTGCGGCGGGACTGGCGTCTTTCGCGCCAACGGCTCGACTGTCAGCGACCCTGGCTTTATGACCGTCTACATGGAAGGCAGGGACGAGGTGCCCATGGAGGCCGAGGAACGCATGTTGCCGCCGCTCGTAGTCGGCGACGATGTGCAATTGCAAATCATTCGCGCCGAGCAGCATTTCACGGAGCCGCCGCCGCGCTATACCGAAGCCAGCCTGGTCAAGACGCTGGAAGAGCACGGGATAGGTCGGCCGTCCACCTACGCCAGCATCATCTCCACTTTGCAACAGCGCGAGTACGTCGAAATGGATGTCAAGCGCTTTCGCCCCACGGACATCGGCCGCATCGTCGCCAGATTCCTCACTGACCATTTCGGGCATTATGTGGACTACGAGTTCACGGCGAAACTCGAGGACGAACTCGATGCCGTCTCACGCGGTGAGAAACAATGGGTGCCGCTACTGAGCGAGTTCTGGAAACCATTCAAGGCGCAAGTGCTGGACAAGGAGACCAATGTTAGCCGCCGCGAGGTGGCGCAGGCTCGCGACCTCGGTGCTGATCCCAAGAGTGGTCAGCCGGTTTCCGTGCGCATGGGCCGCTATGGACCTTACGTCCAGATCGGCAGCGCAGACGGGGGAGACAAACCGCGCTTTGTCAGCCTGCGCCCGGGTCAGCGCATGGACACGATTACCCTCGATGAGGCGTTGGCTCTTGCCCAGCTGCCTCGCGCGCTGGGAAGCGCCCCGGACGGACATGAAGTCGTGGCCAACATCGGGCGGTTCGGTCCTTACCTCAAGCACAACAATAAATATGTCTCGCTCAGGGCCCCGGACGACCCGTACACGATTACTCTGGATCGGGCCTGGGACGTTATTCGCGACAAGCAGGCGGCGGATGCAGCCAAGTTCATCAAGGAGTTTCCGGAGGCGAGCATCCGCGTGCTGAACGGACGTTACGGACCCTACGTGACCGACGGCAAGCGCAATGCGCGCGTGCCCAAGGATTGCGACCCTGCCACGCTCCCGTTGAACGACGCCCAACGGCTGCTGGCCAATGCCCCTGCGTCCCGCCGTCGGGCCAAACCCAAGGTGGCGGGCAAGGCAGCCAGTGAGTGAAGTATTGCGACGACTGGCACCTGCGCCTCGCCGCGCGGACAGTCGCCCGCGGCGGCATCATCGCCTATCCAACCGAAGCCGTTTTCGGACTAGGCTGTGATCCCCGCAACATTGCAGCGCTGCTCCGGCTGGTGGCGATCAAGGGTCGCGCTGCCAACAAGGGCTTCATAGTTATCGCCGGTAACGTTGATCAGTTGGATGACCTGGTGCGCTACCCGAGCGCTACCGTTCGCAAGCGGGTGCTCGCCACTTGGCCCGGGCCTGTCACATGGGTCCTGCCATCGCGGCCTGATCTGCCGCTGCCGCTGACTGGCGGACGCGGGACGCTCGCAGTGAGGGTGACGGCCCACGCGACGGCGAGCGCTCTTTGCCGCATCGCGGGCCCGCTGGTCTCGACCAGCGCCAATCTGAGCGGGCACCGGCCCGCGCACGACCTGCTCCGCGTTCGCGGGCAATTTTGTAATTACATTGATTACTTTGTGCCAGGGCGCGTCGGCGCCGAGGCCGGACCAACCGAGATCCGGGACGCGCAGACCGGACGCGTGCTCAGGGCAGGATCCGGGCCGTCTGTTTGCCGTTGACACTCATTTGACCTTCTCCGACAATAGTCGGCTTATGTTTTGGAGGGGTACCCAAGCGGCCAACGGGAGCAGACTGTTAATCTGCCGGCTTCAGCCTTCGTAGGTTCGAATCCTACCCCCTCCACCAGTGGTGGTGATGGGCTGCGGCGTGGGAAGTTCTTAACCCGTTAGTGAGAGGCGGGTGTAGTTCAATGGTAGAACCTCAGCCTTCCAAGCTGATGACGTGGGTTCGATTCCCATCACCCGCTCCAGGATCGCGCCCATATAGCTCAGTCGGTAGAGCACTCCCTTGGTAAGGGAGAGGTCACCGGTTCAAATCCGGTTATGGGCTCCAGTATGACGAGTCGACGCCTTGCACAATTAAGAGAAGACTGACCAGAGGGGGCAGCGCATGTCCAAGGGCAAGTTTGAGCGGACCAAGCCGCACGTGAACGTGGGGACGATTGGGCACGTGGATCACGGCAAGACGACGCTGACCTCGGCGTTGACGAAGGTGACGGCGACGAAGTTCGGGGGT
>JBQTIC010000111.1:0-9144 GCA_052388435.1 Chromatiales bacterium
ATGAACGGTCGCATCAGATCCGGCCCGAGCGCGCAGTTGAGCCCCATGCTCAAGGGTTTCGCGTGCCGGACGGAATTCCAGAAGGCCTCGACGGTCTGCCCGCTGAGTGTGCGGCCGGCCCGATCTGTGATCGTGCCCGAGATCATGATGGGCAATCGCACACCGAGTTCCTCGTATGCTTCCTCGATGGCGAACAGCGCGGCCTTGGCATTCAGCGTGTCGAATACAGTCTCTACGAGCAGAAGATCGACACCACCCTCGATCAGTGCGCGCACCTGATCGGCGTATGCACGCCTCAGTTGATCGAAGTTGATCGGACGGAAGCCCGGATCACCGACGTCGACGACGGTGCATGCGCTCACTGTGGTCGGGCCGATGGCGCCGGCGACAAATCGTTCGCGATCGGAGGCGAGACCGAACCTATCGGCGGCGCGGCGGGCCGCCCGCGCCGCTTCCATGTTCAGATCGCGTATCAATGCCCGCAGCGGTGAGTCGGCGAGAACCTCGTCAAAGAACGCCTGGGTCTTGCGGCCTTCATGAGGGATGAAGAAATCCTGCTGGGCGATGGCCGTCGCCCCGAAGGTATTGGTTTCGATGATGTCGGCACCAGCCTCCAGGTACTGCATGTGGATGTCTTCGATGACGTCCGGGCGTGTCAGCACGAGCAGCTCGTTGTTGCCCTTGAGTTCCTTTCCCTTCCAGTCGCGAAAGCGCTCGCCGCGAAAGTCCCCTTCGGCGAGGTTGTAGCGCTGGATCATGGTGCCCATTGCGCCATCGAGAATGAGAATGCGCTCTCGCAGCAGCGATGGCAGGCGGTCCAGGCGTTGCTGTCGGGCGGCCTTCAGTGCGGTTGTGCTCATGCGTGAACGATATGAACGTGACGACTAAAAACGCGAATTGTACCCATACGGGCCACCCTGCGCCTAACCGGCGCGGGGCGCGCGGACGCGAGCTGGGCGGGCGCGTCAGGCGGAAGGCCGATGCAGCTTGACGACACTCGCTACGAAATGGGCTTGCCGGCCATCTCTGCAGGACATCCCAGGTGAGCGTTCCGGCGAGCGAGGCCAGATCCTGCCGTTCTCGACACCGGCCCAAACAATCGCGCCGCCCCTGATGCGATCAACTATCATTGGCGTCCGGATAGGGTCCGGAGTTTATTCCGCATGATTCTTCGTCGCTACCTCTTCCGCGAGATTGCCATGGCGTTCGGCGGCGTCTTCGTGTTGTTGCTGCTGATCTTCCTCAGCCGCAGCATGGTCGAGTATCTCGCCGACGTGGCCTCCGGCAAGCTGCCGGTCAACGCGATACTGGGACTGCTTACCCTGCTGGTCATCTCCAAACTGTCAACGCTGATCCCGGTATGCCTGTTCGTGGCAGTACTGTTTGCGCTGGGGCGGATGCAGCGCGACAACGAACTCGTCGCAATGGCTGGCGCTGGCGTCGGCGGCCGCTACCTGCATCAGCAGATCGGCGGCATGGCGGCGCTCGTTGCAATACTGATGGCGTTATGCTCGCTCTTTCTCGGCCCCTGGGCGACGCGCGAAATGAAGCGGCAGGAGGCGAAGGCGGAACAGGAGTCGGACATTACCGGCATCACGCCCGGCCGCTTCAAGGAGTTCAGCGAAGGCGACCGCGTGCTTTTCGTGAAGAGTCTGTCGAGCGATAAACAGACGATGGAAGAGGTGTTTCTGCAGATCCGCGATACCTCCAGCCTTGGAGTGCTGGCCGCGGATCGCGCCGCGCTCGCGACTGAGGAGGGCACCGGGCACCGCTTCGTGGTGTTCAGCGACGGCAGCCGCTATCAGGGCATACCGGGGCGGGCCGACTATGAGATTACTTATTATGAGCAGTTCGGCGTGCGGATTGATCGCGGCGGGACAGATCGGACCATCGAGGGCACCAAGGCCATGCCAAGCAGCGTGCTGTGGGGTAACGAGGATCCGACCCATGTCGCCGAACTGCAGTGGCGCATCTCCGTGCCGATCCTAACGCTGCTGCTCTCGCTCTTCCCCGTTTCCCTGCTGCGGCGTATGGGGGCGGACAGCCGCTATGGTGCCCTGCTCATCGCCATCCTGGTCTACTTCACCTGCAGCAATGCCCTCGGCATTGCCCGTAGTCTGGTGGAAAAAGGAGAGCTGTCTGAATACATCGGACTCTGGTGGGTCCACCTGTTGCTGCTCGCGGTGATCCTCGGACTGGAGTTTTACCCGGGTATCCGTCGCCGGCTGCGTCGACGACACGGCGGCCAGCAGCTCTTGCAGCGAGCGTGACGCCGGCTCGGTGAGACGTATCATGCCACCCACAGGACGCGGGAATGTTCGCCAGCCGCGCCGCCTCGATGGTATGCCCTACGCCTCGGCAGAAACTTTGTCGTCCTGGATTGGGCTATGATCGAACAGGACAATTCACCGCTAACACAGGGCGTTACGGGAGGTTGCGGAGGGTAGGGAGTGGCGCGATACTGTTTGCGCTTGCGCAATGAGAGATTGATGACGGTCGGCGCGGAAGCCGGCGCGATTCCGGGCGAAACAAAACCCGCGGAGCGCGCGTGAGGCTGCTGAACGTCTTGAGACGACGGCGAGGAATGGCTCAGCGTCTGCTCGCGGCATTGCTTGTCATAGGGTTGTCGGTTGCACTGCTGCCGTGCGTGAAGGCCACCGCCGCAGCGGGTGACACAACTCACCACTGCCATCCATCGAAGATCGGCGACAGTCATAAGCCCTGCAACATGGCGCTGGCACACCACTGCGTGACGTGCGGACAATCCGCCATCGCTGCCGATAACAGCCCTCGCACGCCCAAGGTCGCGCAGCGGCAGCAGAACGCCGAGCCTGCCGCTTCGGTGGTGTTGGCGGCGGCGATGGCGGTGCATTGGCGCGTGAGAGCCGCGTGCGCCGACAGACCCTCCGCCGAACCCAGGCCACCTCTACAGACCCATCTCAAGCATCGCGTCCTGCTCATCTAAAACACCCTCCTCCGTAGTTCAAAGTCGTTGTCTGAAAGAGGAGGGGTGTTTATGCGTGGCTTCATTCAAGCAGTCAGCTTATCTTTGTTTTGTTTTGTTGTTATGTCGTGGTCTGCCATGCCGTCCGCGGCTGCCGCGGAGGGTGGCGTACTTGCCCTGTCCGAGGCGGAGGCGCTTGCCTTGGAGAAGGATCCACTGATCCACGGCTACCAGAGCCAGTCCGATGCCTTTGTGGAGCGGGCCGTGGCGGAGGGGCAGTTGCCCGACCCGCAACTCCAATTCGGCATCCAGGATCTCCCCACCGATACGTTCTCGTTCACGCAGGACGACTTCACGATGCTGGTGGTCGGGGCCCAGCAGGCCTTCCCCCGCGGTCGTACGCTGCGGTATGCCTCCGAGCGGATGCAGGCGATGTCAGACGCTGAAGCGGCAAAAGCGGCACATCAGCGTTTGCTCGTCGTGCAGGCGGTGCGCAACGCTTATCTCGAACTCCATTACCAGAATCATGCTGAGGCGATCCTTCGAGAGAATCGCTCCTTATTCGAGGAGCTGCTGTCAATCACGGAAAAGCAGTACGCGGCCGGGCGCGATAATCAGCATGATGTGATCCGCGCGCAACTGGAGCTGTCGCTGCTCGATGATCGTTTGACGGAGACGGCAAGCGATCGGGAGCAGGCATTGGCCGAGCTTGCAAAGTGGATCGCTCCGGCGCAGGCGCAACGCCCACTGTCAGAGGAGCTACCTTCACTCGCCGCACTGCCTGCAAAGGAGGCGCTTGCCACCAACCTTCCCAAGCATCCGGCCATCCAGGCTGAAAACGCGATGGTGAACGCCAGCGAAAAATCAGTTGCCATTGCCGGGGAGCAGTACAAGCCCGGATGGATGTTGGACATCTCTTACGGCTATCGCGATCAGGATTTTACGGGTACTGATCTGACGGACTTTTTCTCAGCCATGGTTACCATGGATCTGCCGCTGTTCCCTGGCAAGCGGCAGGACCGTGCGCTTGCCGCAAGTGAAAAAGAGGTGACGGCGGCTACCTATAATCGCGCGGAGAAGCTGCGTGAATTGACCCGCGTGCTGGAGGCCGTGTATGCGAAGTACGAACGTCTGGGGGAGCGGTTCGATCTGTACGAGAAACGGGCCAGGGTTGAGGCGGCGCAGACCACCGAGGCCACGCTTGCCGCCTACGAAACCGGACGCGCCGATTTCATATCGATGCTGCGGGCGCGCATGACTGACATCGACACGCAGCTCATGGCGCTGCGTATCCAGGTTGACCGGGCCAAAGCGCAGGCTGATCTGCTTTACCTCGCGGGAGAGACCCCATAGATCGTCGGCCCTCAGCATGAGATGTCGCATGAGTTCAAAAACCAGGTAATCCAAATGGACGGGATGCTCCGGGATGATCAAAACACAGGATTCTGTTAGTTTTAGCAGTGGTGCTCTGCGTTTCGGAGCGGTGCTCGGTCAGAGAAGCGACAAGGCAGACATCGTTACGTAAATGAAAACAACGGCCATCGGCGTGTTTTCCCGTCGAGACACCCTGCGGCGGTTAACCCCCAAGGTGCTGGCGTTGTGGTGCGCCTACCTGGTGCTTGCCTTTCTTCAGCCCTGTTGCGAGGCGCTGGCCGCATCGGTACATGTCCCACTCCATCACCCCGCAGCGGTTCACGCTACGGTTTACGACCACGACTGCGGCGACGCTCCGCAACACCACTCGCCGTGCCCAAAGTTTGAGAGCGCCAGGTCGCTGCCGTCTCAAGCCTTCGCGCCGATCTTTGAATACAGCCATGACGATTTCACTGTGCCGCCATTGGCAGAACTCCTAGCCTGGTCGCATACCCCCGATCTACGGTTGCAGGCTATTGCCACACCGTCCGGCGCTCCACCACCCCTCTATCTAACCACACTGCGGCTGCGTATCTAGAAGTCCTTGTTGAACCTTGAAAGCGCGGCACGGCTTGCCTGTGCCGCAGGTGCTTTGCCTTTGCGCAACGCATCGACGTTTCACTGGTTTTGACTCGAGGACATTCGACATGCGTACAAATTCCCTGGTTTCTGCTTCGGGCATGGCGCGCGCGCATGGCGGACCTGGATACGCGGCTGACCACACTCAGGCTGAAACTCCACCGCACAAAGGTAGAGGCCGATCCTCTTTATCTGGCGGGGGAGAAACCATGAGCTGCCCGGGGACAGCCACACCGCTGAGCCGGGCGGCACCGCTGTTTGTGGTGAGTGTCTTGCTGTCGGGTTGCGCAACGGTGCCGCAAGAGGCGGGGTTCCCTGACGTGCAGAAGCACGTAGAGGAACGCACCGAGAAAACAGTGGCGTGGCAGCGGGAGGCGGCGGAGAAGGAGAACGTCGCGAAGGCAATCAACGACTTGCTGGCGAAGACGCCCCTGAGCGTTGACGCCGCCGTACAACTGGCGCTGCTCAACAACCCGGCATTACAGGCGGACTTTGAAGAGCTGGGGATAACGCAGGCGGACGTTGTGCAGGCCGGGCTGCTGGAAAACCCGGAGTTGGGCGCCAGCGCCCGCTTCTCCAACGTCGATGATACCGTTCCTAACATCGAGCTCAACATCGTTCAGAACGTACTCAATCTGCTGACGCGGCCTGCGCGTAAACGGATTGCCGAGACCGCATTTGAGCGCACCAAACTGGAAATCAGCAACCGCGTGCTGGCACTGGTTGCCGAGGTACAAAGGAGTTACTACGAGCTGCTCGGTGCCAAACAAGCCGCAGCGATGCGCGGTACCGTTGCCGAGGCCGCGGCGGCCTCGTACGAACTCGCGCAGCGCTTTTTCCACGCTGGCAATATCAGCGAATTGGATCTGGCGCGCGAAGAGGGTGCCAATGAGCAGGCGCGGGCTGACTCGATGAAGGCAGATGCCGCAGTTGTACTCGCGGCCGAACAACTCAATCGCCTTATGGGTCTTTCGGGCCGCGGCGTGAAGTGGGACATTACCGACAAGCTGCCGGCTTTGCCGGCGAGCGATCCGCAAGTCATGGCGCTTGAGAATACGGCTCTCAGCGATCGTCTCGATCTCGCGGCGACTCGCAAAGAAACGGAGGCGATGATCCAGGCGCTCGGGCTGACGAGGCGTTGGCGCTACCTCGGGAAAGCAACATTGGGTGTTGACGCTGAACGAGAGGCGGACAGGCAACGTCTGATCGGACCCAACGTAACGCTTGAACTACCGATCTTCGATCAACAGCAGGCGCGGATCGCGCGCAGCGAAGCGCTGCTGCGCCAGACGCAGGCGCTGGTGGCGGCGCTGGAGAACTCAGTGCGAAGCGAGGTCCGTCAGGCCCATGAGCAGATGCGGGCGAGACGGATGGTCGCCGAGCATTACGCATCGTGCCTGATCCCTGCTCGTGAGCGGGTGGTGGAGCAGGCACAGCGCTATCAGAACTACATGCTGATCGGACAGTTTGAACTCATCCTCGCCAAGCGTGATGAATACGACGCCTATCAGCAATACCTTGAGGCGGTACGGGATTACTGGATAGCGCGTGCCGAGCTGCGACGCGCGTCGGGCGGTCGCGCGCTCGCGGGTGAGCCGCCGACCGCTCCTGCAGAGGTTCCGTTACCGTTGGCTGCGGCACCGTCCGCGGAAACCAAAGACGGAAAATGCGCAAGCGAGATGCAAACGCCTTCGCCGCCGGCGCAACGTGGGCTTGAAAGAGACACTGGGGAGGCAGAGATGCCGATGGATCGCCCCCAACCGGAACAAGATTCAGAACCGGCCGCGATGCCGGAAATAAGCCCAGAACACCATCATCAATGAGGCTGCGATTTTGCAGCCAGGAGTAAATGCGA
Source organism: Chromatiales bacterium (assembly GCA_052388435.1). GTDB lineage: Bacteria > Pseudomonadota > Gammaproteobacteria > JAJPIJ01 > JAJPIJ01 > JBQTIC01. The sequence continues at coordinate 6,792 of JBQTIC010000111.1, forward strand.
TGACTACGCGACGTTATTTTTTTCACACAGCAGGCGGTTTGTTGGCGGGCGCATGGATGGCAACGCGGGCACGCGCTGGAGAAATGGACCACACGCAGCACGGCAACGTGCAGGGCATGCAGCATGACCTTACGCGAAAAGAAGAAAGCCCCAAGCCAGGTGTCGCTGCAGGCTACACTCCAGTGGTGACACCTAATGGTGTTAGCTTGCCTTATAGGATGAAGGACGGCGTGAAGGAGTTTCACCTCATCGCCGAGGAAATCGATCACGTGTTCGCGCCAGGCACGCAAAGCTACCCCCAGTCGCGCGCGCTATGCTGGGGCTACAACGGCCGAACACCAGGACCCACTATCGAGGCAGTCGAAGGTGATCGCGTCCGCATCCTTGTTACCAACCGTCTTCCGGAGGCGACGAGCATCCACTGGCACGGGATTATCCTGCCAAGCGGTATGGATGGGGTGGCCGGCCTGAACCAACCACCCATCCCTCCCGGGCAGACCTACGCCTACGAGTTCACCTTGCGCCAGCACGGCACGCACATGTACCACCCGCACGGCGATGAGATGGTGCAGATGGCGGTTGGCATGATGGGTATGTTCGTCATACATCCCAGAGATGGCGAGGAGGAGCCCATCGACCGTGACTTCTGCATCCTGCTGCACAACTGGGCTCTGCATCCGGGCACGTATCGTCCAGACCCCTCGATCATGCAGGAGTTCGACCTGTGGACCTTCAACAGCAAGGTGTTCCCGGCCACCGCCCCGCTGGTCTGTCGGACCAACCAGCGTGTACGCATTCGGATCGCGAACCTGTCGATGTGGAACCACCCGATGCACTTGCATGGCCACAAGTTCTGGGTGACTGGCAGCGACGGCGGTCGCTGGCCGAAGTCGGCGTGGCGGCCGGAGGCCACGGAAATCGTTGGCGTCGGCCAGACGCGCGACATCGAGTTCATCGCCGACAACCCGGGCGACTGGGCGTTCCATTGCCACATGGCGCATCACACGATGAACGCGATGGGCCACGGCATCCCGAATCCGCTGGGCGTGGATCAGCGCGGCGTCGCCGAGCGCATTCGAAAGATCCTCCCCGGTTATGTGGCGATGGGCGAGAGCGGCATGTCGGAGCACGCCATGCATGTTGCCAGCGGCTCGACCCATGCTGCGCACGACGGCATGCAGCGAGACATGGCCGGCATGGAAGGAATGGACCACAGTCAGCGCGGTGCGGGCGGATTGCGCGGTCCGCGCAACACACTGCCGATGATGCTGGGAGAGGGGCCGTTCGGTCCCATCGAGATGGGCGGGATGTTTACCGTCGTCAAGATCCGCGATGACATCACGAGCTACGACGATCCGGGTTGGTACAGGCACCCTGAGGGCACCGTTGCCTGGCGCGCCGGCTGAACGCAACCCTGAACCCAGCGCTGCTTACGAGAAACGGTTATGAGCGACTGCGGCAAGGGGCGGTCGTTCATTCTAAAAAAAACAGAGACGGCAGTCATCACCGTAGGCTACCTATCGCGCTACGCGGCACCTTGTTCAGGTTCCTTAAGTTCGGAGTGAACCTCGGGTTCGTAGCACCGGTCAAAATATCTGTCAGGTGGTCTGGCCCTTTCTTGGAGGGTAGGTGCATGAAAAAGCTTGCGCTGATGTGGCTCACGGGAGTGGTGCTTGTGGGCGGCGTCAATGGCGTCGCCTCGGCTGGCGGATTCCACGGGCACGGATTCCACGGCCACCACCGCGGCTTGCACGGACACGGCTTCCACCACGGGCACGGATTCCACGGCCACCACCGCGGCTTGCACGGACACGGGGGGGCGCACTTCGGACTGTTCTTCGGCGCTCCTCTATTCTGGGACGCTTATCCCCATTACTACCGGTATCGGCCACGCGTTTACATCGACAGAGCCCCGGTCTACGTTGAGCGGCAGCCCCAGACCTACGTTCAGCAGCCATCGAACTACTGGTATTACTGTCGCAATCCGAGTGGTTACTACCCCTATGTCAAGAACTGCCCCACGGGGTGGCTGCAGGTGGTGCCTCAGATCCCGCCAAAGTGATTCGAGTCTTGGAGAGGTCATAATCAGCATGTCGCTAAATGTAGTAGCGACGATTTCATCTGACAGACAGTGCAGGCGGCTCATCCTGGAGAGCTGGCCTCAAATCACCATAGCTTTGTACGCTTGAAGCGCGGCCCAGGCTTTCTTTCCAGACTACTCAAAAAATTGCCGATGATGACGGGGGAAGGACCGTTTGGCCTGGTCTGGATGGCGGCAGATTCACGGTCATCAGGATCCGTGACCGCCTGGCGAGCTACGACGATCCGGGCCGGTACAAACATCCCAAAGGCA
>JBQTIC010000112.1:0-26133 GCA_052388435.1 Chromatiales bacterium
ACGGGCGAAGGTGTGAGCGAGGCGATGGTTGAGTCGTGTGTGAAATCCGCTGAGACACTTCTTGCAGATGTCCAGGCGTGGTTGCGTGAAAAGCGGCCAGACCTGACGGAAAACGCGTGAATACCGCGGCGATCGTTCAAAAGCTATGGAACTACTGCAACGTCCTGCGCGATGATGGGATGAGCTATGGCGATTACGTTTCTAGCAAATGAGCCAGTGACCCTGTCGACCGAGGACGTAAAGTTGGCGGGTAATCATCTTTCCCGATTTGTACGCTGGGCCAGCGTAGCCACCAAGTTCCTTCCAGAGAAGTCTTCCAACCCGCAGTCCTGGGCGAATGTCCTGTGGTCGGGACGACAGGAAAAGCCTCCGGACGGCCGTTCCACTACAGTTCGATCTGATCGACGTCGGCGCTTTGCAGCAGATCGAGAAGCTCGCGGTATCGCGGGTCGTGGACGTCGATGCGGACGGTCGTGCTCCCCGGCTCGTCACTCTCGCTGGCGGGGACGGCGACACTGTTACGCGCGCTCCTCGGCGGGGTGACGAGCGAGAGGTGCAGTCGGGCCAGCTCATCAAGGAATCCCGCGTGAGTGGCCGGGTCCGTTCCCGCGGAGACCATTACCCGTTTCAACTTCGACACTATCGCGTTGAGGGAGCCGGCGAGCTGCGTGCGCTCATCATTCGTGGGCTTTGGCGCCACGCTCCACAGCACTTCAGCCGTTGCCTCCTGGGCCTCGCGCCATTCCTCGCTTGACTCGCCGCATCTGTGACGGACAAGGGCGAGGTACCGGCGCCAGTCGTGCAGCAGAAACTGCATGACAAAGGGCGGCGGAAGCGGGCCACGCGCGTCTTCGATGAGCTGCAGGACCGCTGCCTTGGCCGCGTGCAGATGGCTAACGCCAGTCGCCTCATGCGCCCTGGCTGAGTTACGCGCGTAATCCATGAGCTGCGCGAAGGTTTGTGGCTCGAGTGCGCCACCATAATAAGCCTCGGACAACTCTGCAATGATCTCCGGCAGAGCCTCCGGCCGCTGCGCCAGGGCGCCGTCTATCGATTGGAGCAGCGCATCGGCGCTGAGCGCCCCGCCGCCACGGCCCAGCGCTTTCAGCGCCGCCTTCAGGTTAATCACAGTGCCTCCGGCGCCTGCCATTGCGCCGGGCGTCGCCACAAAGATGGCGATCGGCGCGGGCACAGTCTGCGAAGTTTTTGGTCATTTGAGTCTCGTTGAGCAGCGACGGGTCTGGCTCCGGCGAATGCCAAAGCCCTGTCTGCTGGAAAGTCTTTTCCTTTGATAACGGCAGAATTATACCAATACAGGGCAACCGCGATGAGCAGATAGGCTGCGCGGAAGGTGGTGAGCGCTGTTGGCAGCCGCGCGCGGCACTCCCGGCGGAATGCCGTTCTTCGGGAGACCGCGTCATGACGGCTTGCTCTGTATACGCGGTCGGTAGAACGGGCTATTCTGCTACCGGACAAGAAAACGTCGCGACCCAGAAGCGGGGGGTGGGTCATGGGACGACACATATCGGGGCTGCCTGCCCTGCTTTTTTTCGCATGGACGGTTTCCAGCAGCGGCGAGGAACCGCGCGCCATCGCATCCGCAGGTGGGATAGTCAGCGCCCATGGCGATGAGCAGATCCGTCCTGCAGACAGGGACCGCTGGCATAGGATAGATGCCGGACAGTCCGTGAGCGCCGGCGATACCTTGAGGACCGGTCCCTACGGGGCTCTCTCCGTCCTTTTCCGCGACGAGACGCAGATCCGCATCCATCGCAACAGCGTCTTCGAGATTGAGGACGTGCGCAGCGGCGATGCGGTTGGCCCCAGCCGTTTCAGACTGCTGTCCGGCTCGGTGTGGTCGCGGGCGAAAGCCTTGCTGCGCAGCGTGGCAGCGCAGGTAACTCCGCAGCAGCGCGTCATTGAGATTGGTACGCCCACCGCCACCATCGGCATCCGGGGCACGGATTGGCATGTCAGCGTTGAGCCTGGGAGGAGCGCGCTGACGGTCCTCTCCGGCCAGGGCGAGATGTTCAATGAGTTCGGCTCGGTCACGGTGACCGGCGGTGAACTGGGCGTGGCGGAGGCCGGCCGGGCCCCTTCAAAACGCGTGATCGTCGATCTGCGCGATCGACCCCTTATCGTCGTCGAGACATCGCTCGCATGGATCGACACACTCTCCATCACCGGCAGGCCCTCAGGCGAGATCAAGCGCGAACTGGAGAGGTTGATGGCTTCAGCGGCAGCCGGCGATGTCGCGACGAGGCTGGCCCGCGCCGAAGCGGCCTACGACCTCGGCGAATACGCGGTCGTCAGGGACGAGGTGAAGGCTATCCAGCAGGGTGCGCCAGCCAGTGGCGAGGCCAGAGGCCGGCTGCAACTCTTGCAGGGAATGCTCAAGCTGCGCGAGCGGGACTACGGGATGGCGAACCGGCTGCTGCAGCAGGCGTATCCACAGTTGGGCGGGCGCGCCCAGGTGATCGCGCAACTGGGCCAGGCGGGAGTGCTCATTGAGGAGGACAAGTTTAAACAGGCGGAAGGACTGCTGGACAGGCTCGCGGCGCAGCAGGGCCAGTACCCCGAGGTGCATCTGATGCGGATCTGGCTCACCTCGTTTAGCGGCGCTCAGCAACAGGCCATCGCGCTGGCGCTTGAGGGCGAGCGGCGCTTCCCCACTGATGCGCGTTTTCCGGCGCTGCTGGCGCACCTCTATTTCCTGACCGACCAGCGTAGTGAGATGAAGGCGGCCTTCGAGCGGGCCTTGAGCATGGACCCGACGCAGCTGCATGCCTGGCACTGGAAGGGTTTGTACTATCACTTCGTGGAGCCCGATCCGGGTGAAGCCGTGGCGGCGTACAAGAACACGCTCGCGATCAGTCCAAACAGCAGCGCCACCTGGAACAACCTGGGACTGGTCTACTTCGACCTCGGTGATTACACAGAGGCAGAACGTGCGATGCAGGAGGCGATCCGCGCGGACCCCGGCAGCGCGCTGGCGAAGGCGAACTATGGCTACATACTTGCCTTCCTCGACCGGCTGGATGAGGCCGAGAAACTGTTTCGCCAGGCGGAGCGGTTACGGGCCGATGAGCCCTATGGCCTGCTCGGAATAGGCTATCTGGATCTCTACCGCGGATATCCGGACCGGGCGATAGAGAGCTTCCTCAAGGCCGGCACCGTCGATCCCGAGCTTCCCGGCGTCAATCGCAGCCTCGCCGCCGCGTACTATCAGGCTGGCCGCTTCGAGGATGCCAAGCAGGAACTGGAGACAGCGCGACGGTTCGATCCGGATGACCCAGTTCCAGACGTGATTGGGTCGATCTTTGCGGTCGATCACTTCGAGGCGGGCGAGGCCGTCAGGCTTGCGCGCGAAGGATTCCAGAAGACGCTTCGGACCGAATCCTTCGCAGTGGAGAATCTGGCAAACGCCAAGAGCGGCAGCGCGACGCTCGGCAACGCCTACAGCAACCTCGGTCTGTTCGAATGGGGCGGCTACTACACGCTGCTGGCCTTCGATCCCTATCTCGCGAACGGCTACTTCTATCTCTCGCAGAACAATCAATTTGCCTCGGAGGAGGCAAGACTGGGCGCCAACCGCCAGGGACTGCTGCTCGATCCGACGGCGGTGTCCTTCCCCACTCGTTATTACGAGCCCTTCCGCCAGCCGCGGCACGACGTCACGTTGTTCGGCAGCGTCGGTGACAACGGCGGCGCGAGTAACTACACCGCGTTTGGTTCGGTGCAAGGATTTATGCGAACTCCCAATCCCGTCGCTTACTTCGTGAGTGGCTCCCGCACCGACGATGATGGTTTCAGGGACAATGCGGACTTCACCAACGAGTCGGCGCTGGTCGGCGTGGGCACCACCCTGAATAGCCGTAAGCAAAATCTGCTGTTCGTGCTGGATGCGCAACGCTTCAACAACGGTACGCGGCAAACGGACAACGATCTCGACGACAAGTTCACGGACGAGTTTATTCTGATGTCGCTGGGGTATCAGCACCGGATCAACTTTCATAACCGCATCATGGTGCGGCTGTTCGGCGGCATAGAGCACGATGAGACGCGCACGTTCAACGAAGGCCAGTTCCCCATCGACACGGCTTTCGCCTGCCCGCCGCCGGATTTCATCTGCAATTCGGTACTTGACAACGAGAGCAGGCTGTTCCAGTTCCAGCTTCGCCATCTGCTCGACATCGGGCCGGTACAGTTCACCTGGGGCGCCGAGTGGTTTACCGGCCGCACCGACACCGCGACGGACACCGACCTCTTTGGCCCCGCAGGATATTCCTTTTTCACCGAGCTATCTTCTCAAGACATTGATGCCGATGTGCTCTATGTGCAGGGCAGATGGAAAGTGAACCGCGATCTCTGGTTCGACGCGGGGCTCTTCAAACGCCACCTCAGGCTCGAGATTGTGGATCCAGATTTTTTTGGGACCGTGTTTATCTCAGAACTGGATGAAGATCAGCTTGATCCGCGCCTGGGGGTGGCCTGGCGCGTGACCCAGAATCATTGGCTGCGCGTGGCCGCCCAGCGCAAGCTGCTGTTTCCGCAGCGCGCTGCGGAAACCCTCGCGCCGGTGGATACGGTGGGGATCGTTGTGCCGGATCGGTTCTTTACGTTTTTCACCGGGGGCCCCAGCGCCGAAGACCTGCAGCTTCGTTGGGACGCGGAGTGGCTGCCGTGGCTGTTCACGTTCGCGGGAGCCGAGCACCTGGAACTGGACGATTTCCAGATTGGATCTGTATTCCACAAGGAAGGCGAGATCGAGCTAGCCACCGTCGGCACGAACATCTGGTTCCTCGAGCGGTTCGGGCTGCGTGCCGCCTATCAGCGATTATGGAGTGAGAATCGGTCAGGCGATGCGTTCGATGGACTTGATCTGCTCGGTGTGCCGGAGGAGTTCTTCGACGTGCTGCTCACCTGGGTTCACCCGCGGCATGTGCGCACCGAGCTGTTCGTTGACTACGTGGGCCAGCGTTGGAACGATAACGCGAATACCGACCGTCTGGATGGCTACTGGACCACGGGCTTCCGGGTGAACTGGCAGCCCATGCGCAAGCACTGGTCGCTGACGCTACAGGTCAACGACCTGTTTGACGAGCAACCCGAGTTTTTCAGGAACTTCCCCGATCCGGGGCGCTCCGTTTTCCTGTCGGCGGAATACCGCTTTGGCGAGGACCCTGCAGAGGCGGACGCGGGCACCACAACCTGGCCCGCGTTTTCGACCGCGGACACACAGTCCAGCGTCGCCGCGGGGGCGGGGCACTCAACCGTAGCGACTCACGTGTCAGAGACCAGCACGGCAACCTCTGTCAAGCGTAGGCGAGTGGAATTCGGTCTGGACTTAAGCGGCGGCTACCGCGAGGACGCGCTTGACTGGAACACCGCTTTCGACATCACGGGCACTGTCACACCCAATGTCTTCGAGGAACGTAGCTGGGAGAACCTTCAGATCTCGCTGTTCCACGCCGAGGCCTTCGCGGTGTTCGGTCCCGGGCTCTACCTGACGGGCAGCTTCGCTTACGGCGGGATCCAGGACGGCGAGAATCGGGACTCGTTCTTCCTCAGCGACAACCGGACGGACGAGTTCTTTCGTGTCGTTGCAGAGACAAGTGACGAGGACGTCGAGGACGAAAGTATTGGTGTGGGATACCGCTTCCAAATCTACAACTCCAAAGCCGGCAGCGCGCATCTCATCCCGCTGGTGGGCTATTCCCGCCACGAGCAGAACCTGGAAGACACCGATGGCGTGCAAGTAATCGACACGTTCGGTGGGTTCTCCGGCCCGTTCCGGGGGCTTCGTGATACCTACCAGACCGAGTGGGAAGGACCCTGGGTCGGCCTCCGGACCGGTGTCGGGTTGCGGCAGAATCTCGAGCTATTTGCGACCGGCGAATACCACTGGGCCGATTACGAGGCGGAGGCGAACGTGAATCGGAATGCTGTCCTCGCGCATCCGAGGAGTTTTGAGCACGAAGCCGATGGCAGGGGTTGGGTCGTCTCCGTTGGCGTCGACTGGTACCCGGAGGTTCTCAACAAGGCTCGAGCGGATCGCGACGGGAAAGGACGATGGTACGTGCGGCTCAGAGGCGATTGGCAAGACTGGGAGGCGGATGACGGTACCGAGCGGTTGTTTTTTGCCGATGGCACTACCTTTGAAAGCCGCCTGAACGAGGTGAACTGGGATAGCTGGTCGGTGAATCTGGGCCTCGGCTTCCGCTATTGAGCAGGCCTCGACGGGGAGGCGTGTCATTCGTGCGCCCAACGCACGCGCAGTGGTATCGACCGGCGCGAAATCGCCTGCTCTCAGTGCGCACGGCTTACCCGGATTTCGTCGCCGTGGTCGGGTGCTTGGTTTGGCGGGCGTGCTATGAGACTTCTGCGATTTGCGCCGTGGCGGACGCGGCGTGGCTGCCGCGCGCAGCGACTTTACGACCCACTGTCTGAGCAGGTCCTCGTCTTCGAGCACATGCGCGGGGAGTTCGTAGTACTGCATCGTCATCGGCCGGTCAGCAAAGGGTTTGAAGGGCGCCATGCCCTCGCGCTCGTAGTCGGGACGGTTGGACTCGTCGACCTTCAGGTAAACTACATCCTTGAAAAGGATCGCAAAGAAGCGATTGCCGGAATAAAGACCGATCCCGCCAAACATGCGCCGTGCCGTGACGGGCACATGATGGCGCAAACTCTCAAGCACATAGTCCCCAAACTGTTCTGAAACGCTCATCCATCGCTCGCTCAAGTGCGGCCCTTGCGTGTCAGGTCGGAGCACGGTGCCGCGGTCGCTACCCTTATAATCTCTGGCGGACACCTTTTTTTCCAGCCGATGTCTGACGCCATCTGCGCCACCCCACAGTCCGCCGCCCCGGATACACGACGCGAGGAGCTGCGGGCCTGGCTGGAGCACGTCACAGGTTGCGAGGACGTCACAATGGTGCCGGCGTCAGAGGATGCGAGCTTCCGGCGCTACTTCCGCGTGCGCCTGGGCGCGACGACGCAAATTGCGATGGACGCGCCACCGGCCCAGGAGGACTGCGGGCCGTTCCTCAAGGTGGCCACGTTGCTGCGCGAGGCCGGTGTGCACGCGCCGGAGGTCATCGCGCGAGATGAGGAACAAGGCTTCCTGCTGCTGGAGGACCTGGGGACGCAGACCTACCTCGATGTGCTCGATAAGGAGAACGCCGGCGCGCTGTTTGCCGATGCCGTGGATGCGCTCATCCGCTGGCAACTCAGCAGCCGACATGGCGTGCTTCCGCCCTACGATGAGGCGCTGCTCAGGCGGGAGCTGGCACTTTTCTCCGACTGGTACGTCGCCCGGCACCTCAACGTCGCGCTGACGGCGCCGCAACAGGCCACGCTCGAGGCGATGTTCTCGCTCATCGTTCGCCGGGTGTTCGGACAGGCGCAGGTGTTCGTGCACCGGGACTACATGCCGCGCAACCTGATGCTGAGCGACCCGAATCCCGGGGTCATCGACTTTCAGGACGCCGTGGAGGGCCCCATCACTTATGACGTGGTTTGCCTGTTCAAGGATGCCTTCGTCAGTTGGGAGGAGGAGTTGATCCTCGACTGGACCGCGCGCTACTGGGAGAAGGCAAAGGGGGCCGGGCTGCTGGTCCCGGCGGCTTTCGGGGAGTTCTATCAGGAGTTCGAATGGATGGGGCTGCAGCGCCACCTCAAAGTGCTGGGCATCTTCGCGCGCATCAATTACCGGGACGGCAAGCCGCGTTACCTGGCGGATTCCCCCCGGTTCATGACCTATGTCCGCGCGGTGGCCGGGCGCTATGGGCTTCTGCGCCCCCTGCTGCGCCTCCTCGATGAGCTGGAGGGGCGGACCCTGCAGGTCGGTTACACGTTCTAGGGAACTCATGTGAAGGCCATGATCCTGGCGGCGGGCCGCGGAGAGCGCATGCGGCCGCTGACCGACGACCTGCCCAAACCCCTCCTCCCGGTGGCCGGCCGCCCACTCATTGAATACCACCTCGAGAGGCTCGCCCTGGCCGGGGTTAAGGAGGTAGTCATCAATCATGGCCCCCTTGGACACCTGGTCGAGGCCGCGCTCGGCGACGGCAGCCGCTATGGCCTCGCCATCCGGTACTCGGCGGAGGGGGAACAGCCGGCGGACACAGGCGGGGGGGTCGTCAAAGCCTTGCCACTCATCGGTGACGGGCCGTTTGTCGTGGTCAATGCCGATGTGTGGACCGACTATCCGTACTCGCGCCTGACCGCTGGCCTGGAGGGCCTGGCACACCTTGTCCTGGTACCCAACCCTGCGCACCATCCAGCCGGGGATTTCTGTCTGCGGGACGGGTGGGTGGCCAGTGAGGGGGTGCGGCGCTATACCTACAGCGGATTGGGCTTGTTTCATCCGCGCCTGTTTGCGGGATACCAGCCCGGCAGATTCCCGTTGGCACCCCTTATCCGTCACGCCGCCCAGGCCGGGGCGGTGAGCGGCGAAGTTTACGACGGTATTTGGGTCGATATCGGCACTCCTGCCCGTCTCTACCAAGCCCGATTGATTGCGGCGTCACGAACCTGAACGTCAGACTTTGAATGGTTTGGCGTTTTGCCAGATCGACGGTTTTGCTGCGGCGCAAAATGTGGGTACAATAGCAGTGTTTCTGCAGCAAAAAACCATAACGTTCTGTTCTGACTAGCTGTTCCTGGGGTCTCGCCTGGAAGGGATTGCGGTTTCCCTTCGTCTTTAGCGGTTTCTGAGTGAAGCCAGCCCATCTGGAGGGCCGTTCATGCGCATGGATAGGCTATGTAGAGTAAGCGCAGTATCTGTACTCTCGACTTTGGCTGCTGCCAACGCTGACGCAGGCGGCCGGTATTCGCTGCCCTTTGAACCTCTGACGCTCGCCCGATTGGCCACTCCCGGCAGCCACGCGGAACGAGTATCGCGCTCGCCGTTGCCGGTTGCTGCGCGCGAGGTGCAGTTGTTAAGCCAGCGCAAGAGAGCCCGTTCCGCCTATGCCGGCGACCTCGCCGGCATAGAGCAGCGCAGTACGCTACGTGCACTTATGCTGCGGGAGCAAGGAAGCCAGCCCGCAAGCTCCGGCACGGAGCTCGAACGCCAGCTACTCAGGGCATTCGCTCAGGCGCGACGCCTCGCTGTCGATGTTGTGACAGTTGACTCACCACGAGAGCTCGTGACCGGACTGCGTGATGGTCGAGGAGATGTGGTCATCGGCGAAGTACCTGTCGATGTCGACAACAAAACAGGTATCGCCAGGACTGTGGCGCTCCGCCAGACGCGTTACTTAATCGTCATCAGCTCGGACAATAAAAACATCAAGCGGCCAAGCGACTTGTATGGCCTGCGTGTTGGGCTAAGTAAGTATTCACCTGCATGGCGGCTCTTGCAACGTTTGAGCGCCGGCCATGAGCCGGTTGAGCGTATTCCGACCGAGGGCATATCTGAGGATGAACTCTATGGACAGCTCGCGCGCGGCGTCTTCGACTTCACCGTTGTGCAGGGTGACGGACGGGCGAGCCCCATCGCCGGCCGTAAGGATCTGCGCGTCGCGTTTCCGCTGACGAAAGACAAGCCAGTCACCTGGTTGGTGCGTAAAGACAGCCCGGCTCTCCTTGCGGCGCTCAACGCGCATCTGAATAAGAGCCATCAGCTCGCCTGGCGGGTCCAGGAGGCCCGCCAGGATGACCTGGCCGGGATCAGAAATAGTGGTGTCCTGCGTGTCATCACGCGCCCCGACCCGGACAACTACTTCCTCAACCGGGGCGAGCGGGCCGGGTTTGAGTACGACATGATCCGGGAGTTCGCGTTGAGCCGCGGTCTACGCATGGAGGTGTTGGTGGCCGATAGCGACGCGCAGATGCTCGCCTGGCTCAAGGGTGGCATCGGGGATGTCGTGACCGCGCGGGTGGATACAGATCTGGTCGATACCGATGCCGCGTACGCCGCCTCGCGCGTTTACCACTACGTCGCGCCGGTGCTGGTCGGCCGTGCGGACCTGGCCAACCCGAAATCTCTTCACCAACGTCGTATCGTGGTCAAACGTGACAGCCTCGAAGCGCGGATTTTGAACGACCATGTGCGCGAGTCCCGCGAGGAGCGCTTCGATCTCGTCGAAGTGGCGCCTGACCGCAGCGTGGCGGAGATGGCGGATCAGGTGGCCGAAGGGGAGGCGGATTTCACCGTAGTGGAAGGACCGCGCCTTCAGGAAGTGCTCGCGTACCGCAGTGACCTGCGTGCGGTCACGTCCCTGGCCGACCAGCATCCGTACCGTTTCACCCTGCGTGCTGTCAATCCCGAGTTGTTATCGGCGCTGAATGCCTTCCTCAAACAGGAGTACGGCACCGAGTTCTACAACGCCGCGCGACGCCGCTACTTCCAGAGCGAGGAGCTCTACGCCATGGACGGCGGCGCCTTCGACCGGATCTCACCCTACGATGATCTCGTGCAGCGCTATGCGGACCGCTACAGCTTCGACTGGCGGCTCATCGTGGCGCAAATGTACGAAGAGAGCCGCTTCGATCCCGATGCAGTCTCCGCGGCTGGCGCACGCGGGCTGATGCAGGTGCTACCCCTGACCGCGCGTGCCATGGGATTTCGGGACTTGAGCGAACCTGACCGCGCCATTCACGCGGGCATCAAGTACCTCGCTAGGCAGCGCCAACGCTTCGAGGAGACCCTGCCCGTCGACGACCGCACCTGGTTCGCGCTCGCCGCTTACCACGCCGGGTTTGACCGGGTGCGGTCAGCGCGCCGCCGCGCCGTCAAGCTCGGACTGGACCCGAACCGCTGGTTCGGCCACGTGGAAAAGGGGATGCTGGACATCAGCCGTAACGCGAGCCAGGGTACTTACCGGGGCGGGGCAACCACGGTGCTTTACGTGCGCGAGATCCGTTCCCGCTACGAGGCATACGTGCATCTGCAGCCGGCCACGACGATCGCCTCGCTGTAACGTCCCGTCACTTACCTCGACAATCCATGTAGCGGGTGGTGTCGCTGATCCCCGCCTGAGCGAATCCTTCCGCACGGAAGCGGCACGCGTCGCAGAGACCGCAGGCCCTCCCGTCCGCATCGGCCTGATAGCAGGACACGGTCAGGCTGAAGTCGACGCCCAGTCTTGCACCCAGCGCCACAATCTGCGCCTTGGTTTTGTCAATGAGGGGAGTGTGGATGTGGAACTCTGCGCCCTCCACCCCTGCCTTCGTCGCCACCCTGGCAAGTCGCGCGAATGCCTCGATGAACGCAGGCCGGCAGTCAGGATAACCCGAGTAGTCGACGGCATTCACGCCGACGAAGAGGTCACGCGCGCCAAGCAGCTCGGCCCAGCCCAGAGCCAACCCGAGGAGGACGGTGTTGCGCGCTGGCACGTAGGTTACCGGGATGCCCTCGCTCGGCGCCTGTGGCACGGCAATCGCGCGGTCGGTGAGCGCTGAGCCGCCCAGTGCGTTCAGGTCGAGATGAAGGACCTTGTGGGACGCCGCGCCGAGACGTGTGGCCACGCGGCACGCTGCTTCCAGCTCGGCGCCGTGCCGCTGACCGTAGTCAACGCTGAGCGCATGACAGCCGAATCCATGGTCGCGCGCGATGGCGAGCGTCACCGCCGAATCCAGGCCCCCCGACACCAGCACGACGGCCGGGTAGCCCTGGCTTTCACTTGCCGGGGACATTGCCCCAGAGGTACTTGTGCAGCTGAATCTGGAAACGTACCGGCAGGCGGTCGGCAAGGATCCATTCGGCAAGCTCTGCCGCAGGGAGCTGCTCGTGTGCCGGTGAGAACAGAACCTCGCAGCGATCGGTCAGTCGCAGTTCGGTGAGCCTTGCTTTCGCCCAGTCGTAATCGATGCGATCAACGAGAACGAATTTCACCTGATCGCGCGCCGTAAGATGGCGCAGATTCTCGTAGCGGTTTCGTTCCATCTCACCCGAGCCGGGCGTCTTGATGTCGAGGATCTTCGTGACGCGCGGGTCCACATCGGCCACATCCAGAGCGCCGCTGGTCTCCAGCGACACTTCGTAGCCGTGGTCGCAGAGTTGACGCAGCAGAATGAGGCAGCCCTGCTGGGCCAGCGGTTCGCCGCCGGTGACCGTCACGTAGCGGGTCTGATACCGGGCGACATCGGCCAGGACGTTGCCGACCGTGCGTGACTCGCCGCCGTGGAAGGCATAGACGGTGTCGCAGTAGCCACAGCGCAGGGGGCAGCCGGTGAGCCGCACGAACACCGTGGGTATGCCAACGGTGTTCGTTTCACCTTGAAGGGAATGAAAGATCTCCGTGATGCGCAGGCGCGTGTCGAGCTCGGTCTGCGCGGCAGGGAGGGTGTCAACGTGCATAGCAATCAGGCCAACGACTGCTTTGGCCCCTACTCTGGTTCAGGGGTTCTGCTCCAGACGCATGCGCTGCAGGCGGTCCTCGGCCATCCGTGCCGAGGTGGTGCCGGGGAAGCGTTGCTTGACATCATCGAGCGTCGCGCGCGCCTGTTCCCGCTGACCGAGTTCGGCCTGGCAGAAACCGATCTTCAGCAGGGCCTGAGAGACCTTCTGGCTGTTGGGATAGGCGGTAACCAGTTTCTGGTACTCGGTAATCGCGGGGTCGTACTGCTTGTTCACATAGTAGGCCTCTCCCAGCCAGTACTGCGCGCTGTCTGCACGCGGACTGTCGGGGTAGGTGACGAGGAAATTGTTGAACTGCGCGATAGCGTCGTCGTACTTCCCGGTCTTGAGCAAGTTGAATGCCGCGTCGTAGGCCTGATCGGCCTCCGCCGCGACCGGCGGCGCCGGGGCGTTCGTGGCAACTTGCGCGGGTGGGCCAGCGGGTGACGGCGGTAAAGCCTGAGGTATCTCGCCCGGCCCCTGAGGCGCGGGCGGTGTGTTGGGGATCGGGGCGCCGGGCTGGCCGGCTGCGGGCAGTGTATCCGTCGCTGTGTTGCGCGGTGGCAGGGGCGTCACGGCAGCCGCTGACGGCGGAAGTGCGGCAGTAGGAGGTGGCGCGGCACGCCGCTGCTGCCTCGCGTTCAGCTCATTGATGACGTGCTGCTGCTCCTCGATCTGCCCCTGCAGCCGTTGCACCTCACGCTGCAGCGCCTCCACCCGGTTGGCCAGGTCCAGCAGGCCCTGACTGTCGATCAGCCGCTCAATCCTGCTGAGCCGTGTCTCGACATCGCCGCTGCCCGCCTCGACGACGGGAGGTAAATCCTCCTGCGCCGTGGCTGCAACCATCACAACGGCCAGAACCACCAGCAGCAGGAGACGCGGTCGCCCGCGTTGACGTGTCGAAGTCATCCGCGCCGTCCTGGAAAACGCCTACATGCTCAGTAAATGACCTGGACGCGGCGGTTCTGGCTGTAAGCCGTCTCGTCGTGGCCGGGATCCGCCGGGCGCTCCTCGCCATAGCTGATTGTGCGGATCTGGCTGGCCGAGGCGCCGAGCAGGACCATTTGCCGTTGCACTGTCTGCGCGCGGCGTTCGCCCAAGGCAAGGTTGTACTCGCGCGAGCCACGCTCGTCGGCGTGCCCCTCCAAGGAGACAGAGGCGTTCCGGTTGGCAGCGAGATGACTGGCCGCTGCCTCAATGATCGGCCGGTACTCCGCGCGCACCTCACTGCTGTCGTAGTCAAAATAGATGATGCGATCGGAGCCTACCGCGCCAGCGCCTTCGAGGGCGCTGCCCTCAAGGCCCTCCGAGTCGGCCGCGCCTTGAGTCTGCGCTGCCATCTCCTCAGGCGTCAGTCCCTGGCTCTTGTCATCCACCGCTGCCGCGCCTTCCTCCTTGGTGTTGCGCGCGCAACCAAAGGCAAGGCTAGCGGCCACGATCAGGACCAATATCTGCAACCATCTCTTCTGCATCGTTCTGTCTCCTGTCTTACCGCCTCTCGACTGATGTCTGTCACGCTGTCTACTTCGGCTTCTGCCTATTTGCGGAAGGGCCCCCACGCCGGTTCACGGACTTCCCCGCTCTCCTCCAGGGCGATGCTTTGGCGCACGCGGCCGTCGACGGAGACCGCCGCCAGCTCCGTGCCACCGCCGCCGACGGTGCAATACAGAATCATGCCGCCATTGGGTGCAAAGCTGGGGGACTCGTCCAGAGTCGTGTCCGTCAGGATCCGGAAATTACCGTCCTTCAGCCCCAGCACGCCTATCCGGTAGCCGCCGCTGCCGCCGTTCACCATCGCCAGGTGTTCGCCGTCCGGTGAGTACCTTGGGCGGGCATTATAATCGCCCTGACCGAAAGTAATACGTTTGGGGGCGGGGCTCACAAGACTGACCTCGTAGATCTGCGGGCTGCCGCTGCGGTCGGACGTAAACGCGATGCGCTGACCGTCGGGGGACCATGTCGGTTCGGTGTCGATCGCCGGGTCCTCAGTCAATCGCTGGAAAAGACCATTGGCGAGATGGAGCACATAGATCTCCGGATTTCCGTCGACCGAGCGGCGCAGCGCGAGCTTGCTGCCGTCAGGGGAGAAATCCGGCGCACTGTTGATGCCCGGAGCCTTGGCTACCGCCCGCCGCTCGCCCGTGGCGATGTCCTGGATGTAAACGGCGGAAGTTTTTCCCTCCAGCGATGCGTATGCGATCCGGCGCCCGTCCGGCGACCAGGCCGGCGAGAACAGTTCAGCCGGCGACTCGAGCATCGTCCGCGGGTTGTAACCGTCGCTGTCGGCCACCTGCAGCGTATACATCTTTTTCCCACCTCCCGTCCTGCGCACCGTGACATACGCGATACGGGTGGCGAAGGCGCCTTTCTCCCCGGTCAACTCCTCATAAATGATGTCGGCGATCTGGTGCGCGGTGAAGCGCACGTTGTTCAATGAGGTGGAGCCCTTGTATGCAAAAAGCTTCTGCCCCTTGTAGACATCGACCAGAGTGAATTCGATGTCATAGCCGTTGGCCCCAGGTACCACGTTGCCGACCACCAGGTTTTCCATGCCGAGGAGCCGCCAGGCCTGGAAGTTGATCTCTTGCAGGGTGGCCGGCTGCGCCGGCATGTCCTGAACCGCCATCGGCGCGAATCGGCCGCTGCGCTCGAGATCAGCGGCCACCACGGCGGCGATGTCCTCGGGCAGCGGCGCACCGCTGCGGAACGGCACGATGGCGATCGGCAGCGGCTTGTCCGCGCCCCGCGTGATCTTGACCGTAAGCACCGCGTGCGCGCTGCCGGCACCGAGCAGGAACACAACGATCCATATTTTCAGTAGCAATCTGCTCATCGCTGTTTACCCTTCCGGCTGGAAGTTAAAGTTAAAACCTTCTCTCAGGATCTGATCCAGGATCTCCACTTCACTGGTGTCGGGCAGAGGTAGCGGCGAGGCCTTGCGCACGGCGATCTCCGCCTGCCGATCAAACGAGGCGTTGCCGCTCGATTGGACTATCTGCACATCCTGCACGGCTCCGGACCGATCGATGCGTACATACAAGGTGCACTCTAGCCCCTCTCCAGGCCTCGGATTTATGAACAAGCTCCCAACCTTGTCACTAAGTATCTCCCCATAACGGCTCATCACTCTCTGAGCCTCCATCTCGACGCGCTGGCGCTCCTCTTCCTCCATGGCCGCCTGCATTTCCCGCTCGCGCCGCTCGGCTTCCTCGCGCTCCCTGGCGGCCTGCGCCTCCGCCTCGCGCTGACGCTTCTCCTCTTCCGCGCGCTGACGCTCCTCCTCCAGGCGCTGTTTCTCTTCTTCGGCTTTGCGCCTTTCCTCTATGGCCCTCTGTTTCTCTTCCTCCAGGCGCTCCTTTTCCTCTTCGGCCTTCTGTTTTTCCTCGAGCGCGATACGCTTCTCCTCTTCGATGCGAGCCTTCTCCTCCTCCTGCTGGCGTCTTTCCTCTTCAATACGGGCTTTCTGGGCCTCCTGCTCCTTCTTGCGCTCCTCGGTCTCCTTCAGACGCTTTTCCTCCTCTTCTTTTTTGTTCTTCTGGACCTGTCTTTGTTCCTCTTGCAGCGTGGCAAGACGCTGTTCCTCCGCCTCGCGTTTCCTTCTGGCCTCCTCGGCCTTGCGGTCCAGTTCGCGCTGGCGCTTCTTCTCCTCGTCGCGCTTCTTCTCATCGGCGTCACGCAGCTTCTTGACCTCCGCCTCGATCTTCGATCGATCCACAGCGACGGCGTTCATGATGGGCGCGGTCGGCTGCGGAGCTAGCCGCAGCGTGCTGGAGGTGAACTCGATGCTGACGACGAGCAGGATCACCGCCGCGATATGAATCGCGACGGCGAACAGGAACGCCCGGAACTTGTCGGTGCGGCTGAGCTTCACGGGACGCGATTACGGCGCCGGCAGCGGTTCGGTAATGAGGCCGACGTTCGTCACACCGGCGGTACTGAGATAGCCCATGAGCTCGACGACCCGTCCGTAGGGGACGTTGGTGTCGCCCCTGACCAGCACCACGATGTCAGGCTGGTACTTCTTCACAGCGAGAACCCGGGTGGCAACCGTGTCCAGGCTGACGGGCCTGTCCTTGCCTTCGCCGAAGTTGATGAAATAGTCGCCCTTGGCGTCCACGTCGATGATGAAGGGCTCCTTGTCCGCGGGCGGAATCTCCTGCGCCTCGGTTTTCGGGAGCTCAATCTTCACGCCTTGCGTGACCAGCGGCGCAGTGATCATGAAGATGATGAGCAGGACGAGCATGACGTCGATGTAGGGCACGACATTGATGTCGGACATGAGCTTCTTGCGTCGATGGCGGGCAGCCATGGTGCGGATCCTCGGTTGCCGATCAGGTATGCGCCTGGCGCTGCAGGATGGAGGAGAACTCCTCCAGGAAGATGTCGTAGCGGTTGTACAGGCGGTCGATGTCGTTCGCGTAGCGGTTGTAAGCGATGACCGCCGGAATCGCCGCGAACAGTCCCATCGCGGTCGCGATGAGCGCCTCGGAAATACCGGGGGCCACCATCGCCAGCGTTGCCTGATGGACGTTGCCCAGCGCCGTGAAGGAATTCATGATGCCCCAGACGGTGCCGAAGAGGCCGATGTATGGACTCACCGATCCGACCGTCGCAAGAAAAGGCAGGCTGGTCTCCAGGTCCTCGACCTCCCGATTGAGCGCCACGCGCATGGCGCGCTGCGATCCCTCGAGGACCGCCATCGGCTCGATGCCCTCGCGCTTGCGCAGGCGCGCGAACTCCTTGAATCCGGCTTCGAAGATCTTCTCCAGGCCGCGTGGGTCGCGGCCGCCTCCGCTCAAGCGTGAATATAGCGCCGCGAGATCCTCGGAGTGCCAGAACCGCGTCTCGAACTCCTCGGCCGCGCGCCGCGCCTTTCGCAGCAGGCCGCGTTTGCTGAAGATCACGGTCCACGACCACAACGAGGCAAACAGCAGCACCAGCATGACGAACTTCACCATCCAGCTCGCGTGCAGGATCAGGCTCGCTATTGACAGATCAGTCTGCATTGTCTAAAGGCTACTTATCTGTGCAAGTATGGGATCGGGGATCGGTCGCGGGCGGAACGAGCCGGCATCCACGCATACGACGCTCACCCGAGCGCGGCACAGCGCTCTTCCGCCGTCGCGCATTATTTCATGCTCAAAGTCGATGCTCGCCCTGCCCAGCGCGGCAATGCGTGTACGCACCTCCAACTGATCATTAAACCGCGCGGGCTTCACGTAGTCGACCACGGCGCGCCGGACCGGGAACACGATGCGATCCCGTTCGAGTAGCTGGTCCTGCTCGAAACCCAGCTGCCTCAACCACTCGGTACGGGCGCGCTCCATGAAGCGCAGGTAGTTCGCGTAGTACACGACGCCTCCCGCGTCTGTATCTTCGTAATAGACCCTCACCCGCCAAACGAATTCCGCCGTCGGGGTCGCCCGTGTGCGCGGCATGGGTTGCAGTTCAGGGACTGTGAAAGAGGTCCAGGTCAGCCGGCGGCTCGCGCGCGGGGGGCGTCAGCCCGAAGTGCAGCCACGCGTTTCGCGTCGCCACGCGCCCGCGCGCGGTGCGCATGAGAAAACCCTGCTGGATGAGATAGGGTTCGATGACGTCCTCGATGGTGCCGCGCTCCTCGCTCAACGCGGCGGCCAGACTGTCGATGCCGACCGGACCACCGTCAAATTTCTGGATGACGGTGAGCAGCAGCTTGCGGTCCATCATGTCGAAGCCATACGTGTCGACATTCAGCAGATCGAGGGCGCGCTTGGCCATCTCGGCGCTGATGCGGCCATCACCACGCACCTGCGCGTAGTCCCGCACCCGGCGCAGCAGGCGATTGACGATGCGCGGGGTGCCGCGTGAGCGTCTGGCGATCTCGGTTGCGCCCGCGGTGTCGATCACCGCGTTGAGGATGCGCGCGCTGCGCGTGACGATGCGGGTGAGATCCTCGGTGCTGTAGAATTCCAGCCGCTGCACGATGCCGAAGCGGTCGCGCAGGGGCGAGGTCAGCAGTCCGGCGCGCGTGGTGGCGCCCACCAGCGTGAAGGGAGGCAGATCGAGCCTAATGGCGCGCGCCGCCGGCCCTTCGCCGATCATGATGTCGAGCTGGAAATCTTCCATCGCGGGGTAAAGGACCTCCTCGACCACCGGGCTCAGCCGGTGGATTTCGTCGATGAACAGGACGTCGCGCGGCTCGAGATTGGTGAGGATGGCGGCGAGATCGCCCGGCCGCTCGAGCACCGGCCCCGCCGTCTGTCGCAGGCCCACGCCCAACTCGTGCGCAACGATGTGCGCCAGCGTAGTCTTGCCGAGACCCGGCGGGCCGAAGATGAGCACGTGGTCGAGCGCGTCGCGTCGCTGCGCGGCAGCGTGGATAAAGATCTCCATCTGTTCGCGCACCGCCGCCTGGCCCACATAGTCAGCGAGCCGTTGCGGACGGATCTTCTCCTCCGTCGCGGTGTCCTCGGCGTCGGCGGACGGTTTTGTCAGTGGATTGGGCTCGCTCATGAGACAGGCGCTATGCCGTGCTCCGTGCCACGCCGCGCAGGGCCTCGCGGATGATTGCCTCGCTGCTCATGCCGTCGTGCGCCACGGCATGCACGTGGCGGCTCGCCTCATGGGGCTTGTAGCCGAGCGCGATAAGGGCGCTCACCGCATCCGCAACCGGGTCGGCCGGTGCGCTGGCTTCGTTGCCCGTTATCACCGCCGCCATCGCGGCATCGTCTGCCCAGTCGGCAAGACGGTCGCGCATCTCCACGATCAGGCGCTCGGCGGTCTTCTTGCCGATGCCCGGGAGGCGCGTGAGTTGCGCGACATCGCCCACCCGCACGCAAGCGGCAAACCGATCGGCCTCGATCCCGGAGAGGATGGCCAGCGCGATCCGGGCGCCGACGCCGTTGACCTTGAGCAGGTCGCGGAAGAGCCGCCGCTCCGTCTCGGTGGCGAAGCCGTAGAGCAGATGTGCATCCTCGCGCACGATGAGGTGGGTGTGCAGCGCGACCTCCTGGCCCAGACCGGGCAGCCGGTAGAAGGTGGTCATCGGCGCCTCGATCTCGTAGCCCACGCCTTGCACGTCGAGCACCAGCAGCGGGGGGCGTTTCTCGATAAGCACGCCACGTACGCGTCCGATCATCGCCTTCTCCACCGGATAGCGCCCGCCACCTTCATGCGCGTCTGGCCTTCGCGTGTATGTGCGTGGCAGAGGGCGACGGCAAGGGCGTCGGCGGCGTCGCTCTGAGCCGTCTCGCGCAGACTGAGCAGCACCTTCACCATGTGCTGGACCTGGATCTTGTCGGCGCGGCCCTGACCGACGATGGCCTGTTTCACCTCGGCAGGCGTGAACTCGTAGACAGGCAGGCCGTGACTCGCGCCGGCGACGATCGCGGCGCCGCGGGCCTGGCCGAGCTTCAATGCCGAATCGGCGTTGCGATTGACGAAGACCTTCTCCACGGCCATTTCCGTCGGTTCATGCGCGGCTATGACCTGGCAGACACCGTCGTAAATGGCGCGCAGCCGCTCGGCGAGTCCGCCCTCCGGCGTGCGGATGCAGCCGTCTGTGATGTGACGCAAGCGCCCCCGTTCCATCTCGACGACGCCATAGCCGGTGATGCGAGACCCGGGGTCTATGCCTATGATTCGGGTCACCTGCGCCGTGCCCCCGCGCTGCGGGCCGGCTCAAGCGGTGAGTCTGGCCAGCGTCTCGTCGCTGATATCGGCGTTGGAGTAAACCCTCTGCACATCGTCGAGGTCCTCGAGCAGGTCGAGCAGCTTCATCATTCGTTCCGCATTGTCGCCGTCGATGCGCGTACCGGTCGACGCGCGCATGGTGACCTCGGCGTTTGCGGGCTTCATCCCCGCTGCCTCCATTGCATCCTTGACCTTGCCGAAATCGTCGGCACCGGTGAGCACCTCAACGCTGCCGTCGTCATGGGTCAAGACATCCTGCGCGCCGGCCTCCAGCGCCGCCTCCAGCACGCGATCCTCAGCAGTGTCGCTCGCGTAGCTGAGCACGCCGCACTTGATAAACAGGTACGCCACCGAGCCATCGCTTCCCAGGTTGCCGCCGCACTTGGTGAAGGCGTGGCGCACCTCGCCCACCGTGCGGTTACGGTTGTCGGTCAGGCAATCGACCATGACCGCTACACCCCCAGGACCGTAACCTTCGTAGCGGACCTCCTCGAGGCTGGCGGCGTCACCCTCGCCGGTGGCGCGTTTCACCGCCCGCTCGACGGTGTCCTTGGTCATGTTGTGGGACAGCGCCGCGTCGATGGCGGCTCGCAGGCGCGGATTAGCAGCGGGATCCGGTCCGCCCATGCGCGCCGAAACGGTGATCTCGCGGATCAGCTTGGTGAAGAGCTTGCCGCGCCTGGCGTCCTGCGCGTTCTTGCGGTGCTGGATGTTGGCCCACTTGCTGTGGCCGGCCATGTTGCGAAGCCCTCACCTCGCTGTCGATTAAACGCGCAGTGTACCATCAGGGGTTGAGGCGCTTGAAACGACCGTGGCGCAGGAAATGTGCACTCTGTTCGGCCACGCTCGGCGCGAACATCATGCCGGTGTGCGACACCGGCAGGCACACATGGTCGCTCATCCCCTCAACCCGCGTTTCCTCTACCGCCACAGTGCCATCGTTGGGCAACGGCAGACCGGGAATGGCGCGGCCGAGGCCCACCGGCAGCGTGCCGGCGATGGAACCCAACTCGCGCCGCCCGTCCCAGGGGGGCGAATCACCGAGCAGGCCGCATTCGAGGCTCCTGTCCAGCATTCTCCTCCCAAGCTCGAAGCCGGCGAGTACGCGTGCGGCATGGCTGCAGCGGTGCGGAGTCCCCAGGGTCACCACCCGACCCGGCGTGTCGAAATCCGGCCCGGCAAAGAAATGGCGCAGCACCAACCCCCCGAGACTGTGCGCTAGAAAATGCACCACGGGGGCGTCGATACCCTCGACAAAGCGCTTGAGCGCGCGGGCGTTGTCCCCGGGCGAAAGCCGGCGGGTGGGATAAGAGAAGCTGCAGGTCGCAAAGCCGGCGGCGCGCAGCCGCAACGTCAGCGGCAGCATCAACGCCCCGCGCAGGAACAGGCCGTGGACAAGTACGACCATCTCCATGGTCCGCCCCGTCTCCGCCTAACGCGACTTCTCCCTGCTACCCGCTATGTCAGGCATCGCCGGCGCCGAGCACCTGGCGCTTGCGCTGCCGGGCGAACTCGATCATGCGCTGGATGGGGATGACCGCGCGCTTGCGGGTGCTCTCGTCGATGAAGATCTCGTTGGTGCCGGTCTCGAGCACGCGCGCGAGGTTGCGCAGACTGTTCATTGCCATCCACGGGCAGTGCGCGCAACTGCGGCAGGTGGCGCCGCGGCCGGCGGTCGGCGCCTCGATAAACTCTTTGCCCGGGGCGAGCGCCTTCATCTTGTGAAAAATGCCCTTGTCGGTGGCGACGATGAACCGCTTCGCGTCCATCGACCTCGCCGCTCGAATGATCTGCGTAGTGGATCCGACGGCGTCCGCCTGCGCGATGACAGCGGCTGGCGATTCGGGATGCACGAGCACTTTGGCATCCGGATATTGCCTTCGCAGCTCCTCCAGTTCGATGGCCTTGAATTCCTCGTGGACGACGCACGAGCCGTCCCACATCAGCATGTCGGCGCCGGTTTCCTGCTGGATGTAGCTGCCAAGGTATTTGTCCGGCGCCCACAGGATCTTCTCGCCGCGCTCATGCAGATGGCGCACGATGTCCACCGCCACGCTGGACGTCACCACCCAGTCCGAGCGCGCCTTCACCGCGGCGCTGGTGTTGGCGTAAACGACGACCGTGCGATCCGGGTGCTGGTCGCAGAAGTTAGCGAACTCGTCGGGCGGGCAGCCCAGATCGAGCGAACATTCCGCCTTGAGCTCCGGCATCAGCACGCGCTTCTCGGGATTCAATATCTTCGCGGTCTCGCCCATGAACCGCACGCCGGCGACGATGAGCGTCCGGGCGGGATGCTCATTGCCAAAGCGGGCCATGTCGAGCGAATCGGATACGTAGCCGCCCGTCTCCTCGGCGATGATCTGGATGTCCGGATCGGTGTAGTAATGCGCGATGATGACGGCGTCCTGCTGGTGCAGCATTCGCCTGATCCGCTCGCGCAGCGCATCGCGCTCGGCCGGCGGCACGAAGTCCGAGACGGTCGGCGGGACCTCGAACGTCGCGGTCCTGGGGTAGATGATGGTGGGAATGCTGCTCACTCGACTCTCCGTCGGCCGGGGCGCCGTTCGCTCGCCCTAGCGGCCCCGTACAGGGGTTCCCGGACCCGGCCGCGCTTTGCATATTGGCCCGTCGCGCGGATGCAGTCCATAGACCGCGCGAGGCGGCGGAAATTCCCCTGATCCAGCCGCCGGTTGAGCACGGCGTCGTAGACAGTCTTGAGTTGTGACTGGGTGAAGAGCCTCGGCAGGAATTCAAGCGCAGCCGGTGTTCGCATCAGCTTCTCGGCAAGGTGCCGGCGCGCGAGGGCCAGCAGCTCACGATGATCGAACGCGAGCGGCGGCGGCCGATGCGCGTTGAACCAGCCGACCTCCGACGCATCATCGCCTGCGCGGGGTGTGCGCTGGTCCGGCCGCAGCAGTCCCATATGCACGATGGAGATGTTGCGCTCGCGCGGATCCCGGCCCGGCGCGCCGGCGGCATGGAACTGCTCGAGTTCGACACCGCTGACGCCGGTTTCCTCTGCGAGTTCCCGTTTCGCGCAGTCGAGCAGGTCTTCCTCGTAGTCAAGGAAGCCGCCGGGAAACGCCCACATGTCCTTGAACGGCTCATGCCTGCGCTGGATGAGCAGCACCTCGAGCCGCCCGTCGCGCACGGTGAACACGATTGCATCGGTTGTCACCGCCGGGTGCGGATACTCGTAAGTGTATGCCATACGGTGAGTATACCGACTGAACGGAAACCGCATGCAAATCTGCCAACACATGGCAGATAACCAGCCCCTGGGTAGACGATTTGCAGGCTCAGCGATCCAGTCATTCCGATACAAGGTCGCCACGTCGAAGGGCTCGGAGTTAAGCTCTCAGAAAGGTGGTACTCAAGGTCGCAATTCGACCCTAAGCGGCCATTCCGTGGGCAGACTGACCGGTCAACGGACTAGGCGGCGCCTGGTTCTTGAACATGGCGATGAGGCGGGCTCAGCTCTCGCCGTTCAGGGATCGCCATCTGGCAAAACCATTAGTCCTGACCCGGATTCGATTGGAGTGAGTGATGGGTTGGGTGAAATCCGCAATTAACCTCGTAGATTCTGCGCGTTCATGCGCAGGCCCGGCTCTGCAGGTCTACGAGGGTTGCTGCTCGGCGGCAGTACGGCGGAGCTTGATGTGCAGCTCGAGCTGCTGCTCATTGGCCTCGGAGGTGCGTCGGTAAGGGCGATCACATCACGGATCGACTGCGCGCCGGCGATCAACATGACGATGCGGTCCAGGCCGAAGGCGATGCCGCCATGCGGCGAGCAACCGTAGCGGAGTGCTTCCAACAGAAAAGAAATCTCTTAATGCCAGTTGTCTCATCAATGCCGAGCAGAACCTGAGAACACTCAAGATCGTCAATGCCATGCGTTCGGCCAAATGCTGATACCGGCTTAACAGGTGATCTCGGCCCCTCTACTCGAATACCACCGCGACCTCCGCGGTACAAGTGACTCGGGCGATGAACGGTCCGGAGTGTCACGCCAGCAGACGTCGCATGGCGGGCAATGCCTGCAAGAAGACATTCGCGAGTGCCGGTCGCGACAAGTCCTTTGCCGTGAGTACGAAGGCGCGGACGCCGGCGGTCAACAGCGCTTTGCGTTCGGCGTCGCGGTAGCGGATGCGCTCATCCTTAGTCGGCACGACCCAGCCCTTGCGGCCAACTGCTTCCAGCCAGACGGTGTCCGGAGCGCCCTGCGGAAAGTGGTCGTCGTGGACCTCGACAGCAGCGCCTGCTTCGCGCAACGCCGCCGCAACTACCATTAACGACCGAAGCGCCCCAGAGATTTCTGTGCTATTCAGCCAGTGTGTCGTGATCATAATCATTGCCCTCGCCGATCAGATCACTTGATACCGTTGCAGATCAGAAAACGATCAAAGCTCTCCGGACGGTGAGGTGCGGCGGAGTTTGATGTGCAGTTCGCGGAGTTGCTGTTCGCTGGTTTCTGAGGGCGCGCCGGTCAACGGGCAGGCCGCGGTTTGGGTCTTGGGGAACGCAATGACGTCGCGGATGGACGGCGCGCCCGCCATCAGCATGACGATGCGATCGAGGCCGAAGGCGATACCGCCGTGCGGCGGGCAGCCGTAGCGGAGCGCTTCCAGCAGAAAACCAAATCTCTCGTTGGCGGTTGCCTCGTCAATGCCGAGCAGGCGGAACACCGTCTGCTGCAAGGTCTGGTTGTGGATACGCACCGAGCCGCCGCCGATCTCCGAGCCGTTCAACACCATGTCATAAGCCTTGGCCATTGCATTGCCGGGGGAGGTTTCCAGCGCTTCGGGATCGAGGTTCGCCGGCGAGGTGAACGGGTGGTGCATGGCGTCCCAGCGTTTCTCGTCCTCGTTCCACTCGAACATCGGAAAGTCCACTACCCATAATGGCCGCCAGCCGTCCTGCACGAGCCCGAGGTCCTGCGCCACTTTCACGCGCAGGTTGCCGAGTGCGTCGTTGACTACCTTGCTCTGGTCGGCGCCGAAAAAGATCAGATCGCCGTTCTCCGCGCCGGTGCGCTCCAGCATCACCTTCAGTACCTCGTTGGGCATGAACTTGACGATCGGCGATTGCAGACCATCGGGAAGGCTGGTCTTGTCGTTGACCTTTATGTAGGCGAGCCCCTTGGCGCCATAGTTCGCGACCCAGACGGTGTAGTCGTCGATCTGTTTGCGCGACAGCCGCTCGCCGCCCTGCGGCACACGCAGCGCGGCGACGCGATGTCCTGCCGCATTGGCCGCCGCCGCAAAGACCTTGAAGGCGATGTTCTTCATCAGATCGGCAACTTCGACCAGCTCTAGCGGTACGCGCAGATCGGGCCGGTCGGTGCCGTAGCGGGAGACAGCCTCGGCGTAGCTCAGGCGCGGGAACGGGTCCGGCAGGTCGATGCCGACGGCTTCCTTGAACAACGTGCGCATCAGGCTTTCCATGATGGCGGTGATCTCGCGCGCATCGAGGAAACTGGTCTCGATATCAAGCTGCGTGAACTCCGGCTGGCGATCGGCGCGCAGATCCTCGTCGCGGAAACAGCGGGTGATCTGGTAGTAGCGGTCCATCCCCGACATCATCAGCAGTTGCTTGAACAGTTGCGGCGATTGCGGCAGCGCGAAGAACTTGCCCTCGTAGGTGCGGCTGGGCACCAGGTAGTCGCGCGCGCCCTCCGGTGTGGCCTTGGTCAGTATCGGAGTCTCGAATTCGACGAAGCCGTGATCATCGAGATAGCGGCGCATGATGCGCGCGACCCTCGCGCGCAGCAGCAGGTTGTTCTTCATGTGCTCGCGGCGCAGGTCGATGTAGCGGTAGCGCAGACGCGTTTCTTCGTTAACCACTTCCTCGTCGATCTGAAAGGGCAGGGCGTCGGCAGGGTTCAGTACCTCGACGTCATTGCCGAGGACCTCCACCTCGCCAGTGGGGATATTCGGGTTTTCGCTGCCCGCAGGACGCCGGCGCACGCGGCCGCCGACCTTGACGACGTACTCATTGCGCACCCGCTCGGCGACCGCGAAGGGGACCGGCGTGTCGGGGTCGAAGACCACCTGCACGCGGCCGGCGCGGTCGCGCAGATCGATGAAGATGACGCCGCCGTGATCACGGCGATGATG
>JBQTIC010000113.1:0-9095 GCA_052388435.1 Chromatiales bacterium
ACGTGGGCGAGCCGCCCGAACAGCAGCTAGTCGTCGAGCGCCGAGCGGATCGTGTACTGGATGAGGCGCTCCATCGGGCGCGCGCCCATCTGGGGATCGAAGCCCTTCGTCGCCAGGTGCTCGCGCAGCGCCGGCGTGAAGGTGGGATCGACCTTCTTCTCGGCAAGCTGCTCCTCGAGCTGCATCAGGAACTTGTCCACCACCCGCAGAATGATGTTCCGGTCGAGCGCGTTGAAGGAAATGATCGCGTCCAGGCGGTTGCGGAACTCCGGAGTGAACATGCGCCGGATCTCGGCCCTCTCGTCGCCCGCCTGCTGGCTCGGCGTGAAGCCCATGCCGGACTTCGACAGCTCCTGCGCGCCGGCGTTGGTGGTCATGACGATCACCACGTGGCGGAAGTCGGCCTTGCGCCCGTTGTTGTCGGTCAACGTCCCGTGGTCCATCACCTGCAGCAGGATGTTGAAGATGTCCGGGTGCGCCTTCTCGATCTCGTCCATCAGCAGCACGGCGTACGGGTGCTTGGTGATCGCTTCCGTGAGGAGGCCACCCTGGTCGAAGCCGATGTAACCGGGCGGCGCGCCGATGAGACGCGACACCGCGTGCCGCTCCATGTACTCCGACATGTCGAAGCGCACGAGCTCCACCCCCATGATGTAGGCGAGCTGGCGGGCGACCTCGGTCTGGCCCACCCCGGTCGGTCCCGAGAACAGGAAATTGCCGATCGGCTTCTGCGGGTTGCCGAGCCCGCTGCGTGCCATCCTGATCGCCGCCGTCAGCGCGTCGATCGCCCGGTCCTGGCCGAACACCACGGCCTTGAGATCGCGGTCGAGGTTCTTCAGCGCGCTGCGGTCGTCCACCGACACCGCCTGCACCGGCACGCGCCTCCTCGTCGACCTCCATGGTGACGTTCTTATCGTTGAGTTGCACCTCCAGTTCGCTCACGAACTTGTCGACCACGTTCAGGATGGTTTGCTCGTCGAGCGGCTTGAACTGGATGACGGCATCCAGCCGGTTGCGGAACTCCGGGTTGAAGCTCTTCTTGATGACCTCCATGGCGTCCGAGCTGTGATCCTGCTGCGTGAAGCCGATGGAGGCGCGGCTGATGCGATCGGCGCCGGCATTGGTCGTCATGATGATGATGACGTTGCGGAAGTCGGTCTGTCTGCCGTTGGTGTCGGTCAGTGTGCCGTGGTCCATTACCTGCAGCAGGATGTTGTAGACATCCGGATGCGCCTTCTCCATCTCATCGAACAGCAGCACGGCGTGCGGATGCTTGATGATCGCCTCGGTCAGCAGACCACCCTGGTCGAAACCTACGTAGCCGGGCGGGGCTCCGATGAGACGCGAGACGGTATGCCGCTCCATGTACTCCGACATGTCGAAGCGCACCAGCTCGATGCCCATGATCCTGGCGAGCTGGCGGCTGACCTCCGTCTTGCCGACGCCGGTCGGGCCGGCAAACAGGAACTGGCCGATGGGCCGGCGCTGGTCTCCGAGGCCGGAGCGGGTCATCTTGATGGAAGCTGCCAGCGTCTCTATGGCCTCGTCCTGGCCGAAGACCACGAGCTTCAGATCGCGTTCGATGTTCTTGAGCACGTCCTTGTCCGAGGTGGATACCGTTTTCGGCGGTACGCGCGCAATTTTGGCGACAATCTGCTCAACCTCATGCACGGTGATGGTCTTCTTGCGCTTGGAAGGCGGCAGCAACTGCTGCGCCGCGCCGGCCTCGTCGATGACATCGATGGCCTTGTCCGGCAGATGCCGGTCGGTGATGTACCGCTGCGTCAGTTCCACCGCTGAGCGCAGCGCCTGATTGGTGTATTTGACCTGGTGGTGCTCCTCGAAACGCGAGCGCAGCCCGAACAGGATCTTGACACTGTCTTCGACCGACGGCTCGGTGATATCGATCTTCTGGAATCGACGCGACAGCGCGCGATCCTTCTCGAAGATGCCCCGGTATTCCTGGTAGGTCGTCGAGCCTATGCACTTGAGGTCGCCGGAAACCAGGATCGGCTTGATGAGGTTGGAGGCGTCCATCACGCCGCCTGAGGCGGCGCCGGCGCCGATGATGGTGTGGATTTCGTCGATGAACAGGATCGAACCTGGGTCCTTGGCGAGCTGTCCCAGCACTGACTTGAAGCGTTTCTCGAAGTCGCCGCGATACTTGGTCCCTGCAAGCAGGGCACCAAGATCAAGCGTATAGATGGTATTGTCGCGCAGAACCTCCGGCACGTTGCCGTCGACAATCTTCTTCGCCAGTCCCTCGGCGATGGCGGTCTTGCCGACGCCGGCCTCGCCGACAAACAGCGGGTTGTTCTTGCGGCGCCGGCACAGCACCTGAACCGTGCGCTCCACCTCTTGCTGGCGACCGATGAGCGGGTCGATCTTGCCGCGTCGGGCCTGCTCATTAAGATTGATCGTGAACTGCTCGAGCGCCGACTTCCCGGACTCCGCGATCTCGCCGTCCTCGTCGGTACCACTGGCGCTGTCCGTGCTCTGACCGTCTTCGCCGACCTTGGAGATGCCGTGTGAAACGTAGTTAACGATGTCGAGGCGGGCGATGTTCTGCCGGCTGAGCAGGTACACGGCGTGCGATTCACGCTCGCTGAAGATGGCAACGAGGACGTTCGCGCCGGTGACCTCCTTCTTGCCGGAGGACTGCACGTGGAAGACGGCCCGCTGCAGGACGCGCTGAAAACCCAGTGTCGGCTGCGTCTCGCGCTCATCGTCGTCCGGCAGAATGGGCGAGTTTTCGCGCAGGAAGGTATTCAGCTCGTTGCGCAGTTGCGCGAGGTTGGCGCCGCAGGACTTCAACACCTTGGAAGCGGAGGGATTGTCGAGCAGGGCCAACAGCAGGTGCTCCACGGTCATGAACTCGTGGCGTTGTTCGCGGGCGGCCTTGAAGGCCTGATTAAGCGTCACTTCCAGTTCGCGGCTTAACACGGTTTGTAACTCCTAGACCGGTTCAAGGGTACAAAGAAGCGGATGCTGGTTCTCGCGCGAGTAAGTGTTGACCTGTGCAACCTTCGTTTCGGCGATCTCGTGCGTAAAGGCGCCGGCCACGCCGCGCCCGCGCGTGTGCACCTCGAGCATGATGCGGGTGGCCGTCGGCCGGTCCTTGCAGAAGAAGCGCTCGAGGATGTGCACGACGAACTCCATGGGCGTGTAGTCGTCGTTGAGCAGCACGACATTGTAGAGCGGAGGGCGCTTTACTCGCGGCCGCGCCTCTTCGAGGGCGAGGCCCTCATCGCGTCGAGTGACCGGTTTCTCGCTCATGTCCCAGGGAGCCTCTCAGGCCACGAAGACTGTACAGTTGCCCGATCCAATTATATGTCGGCTCCTCGTCGTTTTCACAGGTTCGCTCGACGCTTGTGCGCCGCGTCTCGACAAGGGCATTGTCCTTGAATTTTGTCTCCGCCAGCACTTCGACGAAATTTCGGCCAGCGGGGCTCAGGTGCTTGCCCTTGCGCAGGATGAGTCCGTAATTACGGGCGGGGAAATAGCGGCGCACCGGAATGGCGACGAGATCCTCGCTGCCGGTCAGGCACAGGCTCGCGCAGATTGAGATGCCGAGGCCGCGTGCGACGAACTGTTTGATCACCTCCCAGCCGCCGGCCTCCAGCGTAATCTGGTACGGCACCTGGTGCTGCTGGAAAACAAGATTGACGAGCCGCGAACTGCTCAGGTGACGTGGCGGCAGGATGAGTCCGTAGCGGGCGATATCCTCCAGCGTCACCTCCCTTTTACGCGCCAGGGCGTGATCGCGCGGCGTGATGAGCATGGGGTCGTATGCCACCAGGGGCCGGTACTCCATGTCCTGCGGGATCTCGAGCAGGGTCCCAACCATGAACTCGGCCTCGTTGGCGCGCAGCAACGCCAGGCCGTCGCGCGCGGTGACGTTGTGCAGGTTGAAGTGCACATCAGGACACTGCGAGGCGAGGCGCTTCATCGCGTCGGGCAGCAGGTAGAGGATTGCAGTCTCGCCGGCGGCAATGTGCAGGTCGCCGACGATGATGTTCCTTGATTTCTCCATGAAGGTCGCCGGCAAGGCTTCCAATCCTTCGACCAGCGGGGTCGCCAATTCGTAGAGCATGCGGCCCTCGGGGGTGAGCTGGATCCGCGGCCCGTTGCGCTCGAAGAGCGCCGCCTGCAGGTCCTTCTCTAGCGCCCGCACGAGCAGCGAAACGGACGGCTGGCTCAGGAACGTGCGCTCGGCGGCCTTGGATATCCGGCCGGTCTCAGCGCTGTAGCAGAAGGCCCGCAGTTGTTTGAGGCGGTCCTGCTTGTAATAAAACCGTTCGTTGCGCGTGTTCAGGGGGAAATACCATTACTATTGACGTGACAAATACTAAATATTGAAAAAATTAAGTTGTCAAATGATGCAGCGCAGCGTAATGTCGTCGCACCACTGCCCGGAATCGCCTTTAAAAAACGATGGTTAGGGCGCAAAAAGCCGTGAGGTGAACGAACGATGAGCGCTGTGCTGCACCCCGCGTTTCGGGCCGGTTTTGTCATCACGGGTCCGATCACTCGCCGCTACGCGGAAATGTTAACCCCGGACGCCCTGGCGTTCGTAGAAGAGCTGGCCCGCCGCTTCACGCCGCGCAGCCAGGAGCTGCTCGCCATCCGTGTGCGCCGTCAGGAATTCTTCGACGCCGGCGGGCTGCCGGATTTCCTGCCCGAGACCAGACACGTTCGCGAGGGGGACTGGAAGGTCGCAACCCTGCCGAAGGATCTGCTCGACCGCCGCGTGGAGATCACCGGTCCCGTCGATCGCAAGATGATCATCAACGCGCTCAACTCCAGCGCCAGTACCTTCATGGCCGATTTCGAGGACTCCTCGAGCCCGACCTGGGAGCAAATGATGGACGGCCAGGTTAATCTGCGCGACGCCATCGACGGTACCATCGAGTTTACAGGGCCGGACGGCCGCATTTATCGACTCGGCGACAAACCAGCCACCCTCATCGTGCGGCCGCGCGGCTGGCACCTGCACGAGAAGCACTGCCTGCTCGACGGGGAGGCCATCCCGGGCGCCCTGTTCGATTTCGGCCTGTTCTTCTTCCACAACGCGCGCAAGCTGGTCGCCAAAGGCACGGGACCTTATTTCTATCTGCCGAAGATGGAGAGCCACCGCGAGGCGCGTCTGTGGAACGAGGTGTTCAACTTCGCCCAGGACGCGCTCGGCATCCTGCGCGGCACCATCAAGGCCACGGCGCTGGTGGAAACGCTCACCGCGGTCTTCGAGATGCACGAGATACTCTATGAGCTGCGCGAGCACGCCGCGGGGCTGAATTGCGGGCGCTGGGACTACGTGTTCAGCTTCATCAAGTGCCTGCGCAATCACCCCGAGTTCGTGCTGCCTGACCGCGCGCAACTGACCATGATGCAGCACTTCCTGCGCTCCTATTCGCAGTTGTTGATTCAGACCTGCCACCGGCGCGGCGCGCATGCGATGGGCGGGATGGCGGCACAGATCCCGATCAAAGACGATCATATTGCCAACGAGGCCGCCCTGGACAAGGTGAGGGCCGACAAGGAGCGCGAGGTGAAGGATGGCCACGACGGCACATGGGTGGCACACCCGCTGCTGGTGCCCATCGCGAAAGAGGTGTTCGACAGGCACATGGCGGAGCCGAACCAGGTTGTGAAGCTGCGTGAAGACGTTCACATCACCGCGGCCGATCTCCTGAAGGTCCCGGAAGGCACGATCACGATCCGCGGCCTCATCAACAACATCAGCTCGGCGTTGCGTTATACAGAATCGTGGTTGAGCGGCCGCGGCGCGGTCCCGATCGCCAACCTGATGGAGGACGCTGCCACCGCGGAAATCTCGCGGGCGCAGCTGTGGCAGTGGATCCGTCATCCGAAGGGGGTGCTGGAGGACGGGCGGCGGATCACGGTGGAGATGTTCAGGGAGCTGTTGGCAGAGGAGCTGCAGATCATACGCAGGCAGCTGGGCGAAGCAGTATTTCAGTCCCGCAAGTACAAGGAGGCGGCAGAGCTCCTGGACAAGATGGTGACCGGAAAGAAGCTGCCGAGTTTCTTGACCTTGGAGGCTTACGGCCTCTTGGCTTAGTCTTTTTGTGGCAGGAGGAATCAGTATGTCCAGCAATCCCAAGCAACAGGAAGCAATCAAACAGTTGGAGCAGGACTGGCGCGACAATCCGCGCTGGAAGGGCGTGAAACGTGGGTACTCCGCTGCCGAGGTCGTGCGCCTGCGTGGAACCGTCCAGATCGAGCACACGCTCGCCAGGCGCGGCGCCGAGAAGCTGTGGCGTCTTGTGAACACTGAGCCTTACGTCAACTGTCTCGGCGCGCTCACCGGCGGCCAGGCCATGCAGCAAGTCAAGGCCGGCATCAAGGCGATTTACCTCTCCGGCTGGCAGGTGGCGGCCGACAACAACACCTGCATGACCATGTACCCGGACCAGTCGCTGTACCCGGTGAACTCGGTGCCGGCCGTGGTCGAACGCATCAATAACAGCTTCAAGCGCGCCGATGAGATCCAGTGCTCGATGGGGTTGATGCCCGGTGACAGGGACTACATAGACTGGTTCGCCCCGATCGTCGCTGACGCGGAGGCGGGCTTCGGCGGCGTGCTGAATGCCTTTGAGCTGATGAAGGCCATGATCCGGGCCGGGGCCGCTGGCGTCCATTTCGAGGATCAGCTCGCTTCCGTGAAGAAGTGCGGTCACATGGGCGGCAAGGTGCTGGTGCCGACCCAGGAGGCGGTGCACAAGCTTATCGCCGCGCGTCTGGCGGCTGATACGCTGGGAATTCCTACTATCATCCTCGCTCGCACCGACGCGGAAGCCGCAGACCTGCTCACCACCGATGTGGACGAGAACGACAAGCCGTTCATCACCGGCGAGCGCACCGGCGAGGGCTTCTACAAGACAAGGAAAGGTCTGGAGCAGGCGGTGAGCCGCGGCGTGGCCTACGCGCCGTATGCAGATATGGTCTGGTGCGAGACTGGCAAGCCGGATCTGAAGTTTGCCAAGGCCTTCGCCGAGGGTGTGCGCAGGCACTATCCGGACAAACTGCTGGCCTACAACTGCTCGCCGTCGTTTAACTGGAAGAAGCATCTGGACGATGGCGCAATTTCCAAGTTCCAGCGTGAGCTGGGCGCGATGGGCTACAAGTACCAGTTCATCACGCTCGCCGGTATACACTCTATGTGGTACAACATGTTCGATCTGGCGGACGACTACATGCAGCGCGGCATGTCGGCCTATGTGGAGAAGGTGCAGGAACCAGAGTTCGCCGCCCGGGAGCGTGGCTATACCTTCGTGTCCCACCAGCAGGAGGTGGGTACCGGCTACTTCGACGCCGTGACCACGGTCATTCAGGGCGGCGCCTCCAGCGTCACCGCTCTGACCGGCTCGACCGAGGAAGAGCAGTTCCACGACAAACGCGCTGCCAACTGAAGGCTGTAAAATTCAACTCCTGCCAGCCCGCCTGGCCTGAGAGGGCCAGGCGGGTTTTTTTAGTTTCCGCGCGGGTGAGAGAGTCGTGTACGTTATCAAGGCATCGATCGAGAGCCGGGGTAAACGTGATTCGCAGGACAGACAACGTCTACGACAAGATCAAAGTGCCGGCAGATGGCAGGCGCATCACCGCCAACACCGATTCCAGCCTGAACGTTCCGGATGCACCCGTCATTCCTTTCATCGAGGGTGATGGCATAGGCATTGACGTGACGCCAGTAATGCGCCGTGTAGTGGACGCGGCGGTGCGCCGAGCATACGGCGGGAGACGGCAGATCGCCTGGATGGAAGTCTACGCCGGAGAGAAAGCGCAGAAGCTCTACGGCAACGGGAACAATCTGCCGGAGGAGACACTCGATGCGCTGAGGAAGTATGTTGTCGGCATCAAAGGGCCATTGACGACTCCGATAGGCGCAGGAACACGCTCCCTCAACGTTGCCATCCGCCAGATCCTCAACTTGTACGCCATCGTGCGTCCCATCCGTTATTTTCCCGGGACGCAGACGCCGATGAAGGACGCCGGCCAGACCGACATGGTGATCTTCCGCGAGGCGACCGAGGACGTCTACACCGGCATCGAATGGCCGGGCAACTCGCCGCAGGCGCGCAAGCTGATCGGCTTCCTCACCAGACAATTAGGGGTGAAGGCCATGCCTTTCACAGAGAACTGCGGTGTCGGCGTCAAGCACGTCTCCAAACAGGGCACCATGCGGCTCGTTCGCCGCGCGATTCGCTATGCCATCGACAACGACAGCCCTTCGGTGACCCTGGTCCACAAAGGCAACATCATGAAGTATACGGAAGGCGCGTTCCGTGACTGGGGATACGAACTCGCCAGGGGCGAGTTCGGCGCGAGCATCATCGGAGCCGGTCCGTGGTGCAGTCTTAAGAGCCCGAAGAGTGGAAGGGAGATCGTCGTCAAGGACGTGATCGCCGACAACTTCCTGCAGCAGATCCTGCTCAAGCCCGAGGACTTCAGCGTTATTGCCACCCTCAACCTCAACGGCGATTACATCTCCGATGCTCTGGCCGCGCAGGTCGGCGGCCTCGGGATAGCGCCCGGCGGAAACATCGGCGACCGGGCGGCGGTGTTCGAAGCGACACACGGTTCTGCCCCACAGCACGCCGGCAAGAACCGCGTCAATCCAGGCTCGATCATTCTCTCCGCAGAGATGATGTTGCGATACATGGGCTGGGCGGAGGCGGCTGACCTTATCATCCGGGGTGTCGCGAACGCCATTGCAGCGAAGACCGTGACTTACGATCTCGCGCGCGTGCGCGCGGGTGCCGTCAAGCGGCGCAAAACCGGACCGCGTACGCCGCAGGATGTCGCTCAGGAAGTTCAGGAGATTCTGCCCGGCGCGACGCTGGTAACCACCTCCGGCTTCGGCGATGCCATCATCCGGCACATGACCAGCACCGGGCGGCGCACTAGCGGCACCCGCAAGCGTTAGGGAACCTCTGATTAAGTCAGAGGTTCCTGCGGCATAGGGATGTGCCGCCATCTTCGAAGGCTGCAAGCCGTTGAAGATGAAGCAAAGCAAAAACCACGCTTTTTGCTTTGCGTGCTCTGAGAAGTCCAGGATGGGCTTATTCAGAGCTTCC
>JBQTIC010000114.1:0-25014 GCA_052388435.1 Chromatiales bacterium
CGAACTACGGCTGTACGTAGCGAATGAGGTCGAGGGGGTAGTGGCGTCCGGCTAGATAGTCGTTTACACACTGCAACACAAGTGGGCTGCGGTGCCTGTCGCGGGTGGCGAGCAGGGCCTCGTGCGACATCCATGCGGCGCGCGTGATCTCATGATCCAGCGGGCGCTGCGGATCGTGGTCGTGGCAGCGGCCCAAGAAGCACACGCGCAGGTAAGTGATCGCCGAGTCTGGTTGCGGTAGCAAATACAGGCCGACGATACCTTCGGGGCGGAAGCGCCAGGCCGTTTCCTCAAGCACCTCGCGCTGCACTGCTTCAAAGAGCGTCTCGTTTCTTTCCAGATGGCCTGCCGGCTGGTTGATGACGACCCTGCCGTCTTCGGTCGTCTCCTCGACGATGAGGAAATCACCTTCACGTTCGATGATGGCGGCAACGACGACGTTGGGTTTCCACTGCATGCGCGGTCACGGCAGGACGGACAGACTCAGCCTTTGGTGCCGTCATCGTCGTCGCGTCGGGAGCCGAAGGAAAGTTCGTGCTCCAGCCACATGACGTTGATGATGCCGCAGGCGAGCGCAAAGCCGACGCCGAGTATCCAGGTGAAGTACCACATGTTCCTTGCTCAGTAGACCGTGTGCGATTTCTCGATGATGTGCGCCGTGTTGATCCTCCCACGCAGCGCGCGGTACACCCAGGCGGTGTAGGCCAGCACGACTGGAAAGATGAAGATCATGATCCAGAGCATGATGAACAGCGTCTTGCGGCTGGAGCTGGCGTCCCACACCGTCAGGCCGCTGGCCGGGTTCAGGGAGGAAGGCACGATGAATGGAAAGAGACTGAATCCGGCGGTGAGGATTACCCCAGTGATGGCGGCCGCGCTCGCCACAAATGCATGCGTGGGGCGGCGGCGGGCGGCAAAGTACGGCGTCAGTGCGACGCCGAGAAAACCACTGAGCGGCGCCAGCGTCATCCACGGATAATCACGGTAGTTGGCGAGCCAGCCACCTTTCTCGATCGCAACCGTTTTCTGCAGCGGCGCGATCACATCCAGGGTTTCCGGCATCACGGCGATGCGATGACCGGTCATGCCGGTGAGCCACACGCCGCCGGCGGCAAAGGTGAGGAACAAACCGGCGGCGAGCCAGGGCGTGGTGCGGCGCGCGCGCTCGGCAATCTCGCCTTCGGTCTTCAGTTGCAGAAAGACGGCGCCGTGGAGACAGCACATCAGCACGCTCACCGCCCCGCAAAGGAGGGCGAAGGGCTTAAGGTAGCCGAGCAGGCCGCCCTCGCTGCTGACGCGCATATCGCTAGCGAGCTGGAACGGCACGCCCAGGAACAAATTACCGAAGGCGACACCGAAGATGAGCGCCGGCACGAAGCTGCCGCTGAACAGACCCCAATCCCAGGCGTTGCGCCATAGAGGATTGGTAAGCTTGCTGCGATAGTCGAAGCCGACGGGGCGGAAGAAGAGCGCGAACAGCGTGAGCAGCAACGCGAAGTAGAAGCTGGAGAACGCCACCGCGTAGACCAGTGGCCAGGCGGCGAAGGTGGCGCCGGCGGCGGTGATGAGCCAGGTCTGGTTGCCCTCCCATGTCGGCCCTATCGAGTTGAGCATCAGCCTTCTTTCGACGTCGCTTCTGCCGAGGAAGGGCAGGAGCGTCCCCACGCCCATGTCGAAGCCGTCGCTGACGGCGAAGCCGATGAGGAGAAATCCGAGCAGCGCCCACCAGATCATCTGCAGCGTCGTGTAGTCGAACATGTTGCCGTCCCGTCCGCCGCTAGGGTGCACCCGCCGCGGCAGGCCCGTGTTCGAAATGATAACGGCCGGTCTGCAGACTGCTGGGACCGGAGCGGATGTACTTGAGCATGAGGAACACCTCGATGATCAGCAGCAGCGTATAAAAGCCGACGAAGCCGGCGAGACTGAAATAAAGGTCGGCGGGCTGCAGTGAGGATGCACTGAGGTAAGTCGGCAGTACCTCGCTGATTGTCCAGGGCTGCCGGCCGTATTCGGCGACGACCCAGCCGAGTTCCGCGGCGATCCAGGGCAGCGGCATCGTATAGATCGCAAGTCTCATCACCCACGGATGGTTGAAGATGGAACGCCTGGCGCAGTAGTAGAAGGCGAGCATGAAGGTGATGAGCAGAATGATCCCGCAGCCCACCATGATGCGGAACGCCCAGAACAGCGGCGCCACGCGAGGTACGGTGTCGTTGGCCGCTCGCTTTATCTGCTCCGCGGTGGCATCGAACACATCCGGGGTGTAACGCTTGAGCAGCAGCGCGTAGCCGAGGCTGGCCCTGGTGGCCTCGAACTGGGCGAGCGTCTCCGGAGAGCGGTCGCCACCGCGCATCTTCTGCAAAGCCTCGTAGGCGAACATGCCGTCCCGGATGCGTTGTTCGTTCCGGGCCCTCAGCTCTCTGATGCCGGTCACTTCCTCGTCGACAGAGCGCGTGGCAATGAGTCCCAGCATCCAGGGGATTTGAATCTTGAAGGCCGTGCGCTCATTCTCCTGGTCGGGGATGCCGAAGACGGTGATGCCTGCGGGGGGCTCCTGTGTTTCCCATTCCGCCTCGATGACGGCGAGCTTCATCTTCTGCACCTCGCCGGTGGTGTAGCCGGACTCGTCGCCGAGCACGATGACCGAGAGCGTGGAGGCAAGGCCGAAGCCGGCCGCCACCGCGAAGGAGCGCGCGGCGAAGCCCACGTCCCGCTGGCGCAGAAGGTAGTACGCCGAGACGCCCAGGACAAAGCTGGACGCCACCACATATCCGGCCGCGACGGTGTGCACGAATTTCACCTGCGCGACGGGATTGAAAATTACCGCTCCGATGTCGGTCAGCTCCATCCGCATGGTCTCCATGTTGAACTCGGCGCCGACGGGGTTCTGCATCCAGCCATTGGCAATCAGGATCCAGAGCGCGGAGAGGTTCGAGCCGAGCGCGACAAGGAAGGTGACGAACAGGTGCTGCACCCTGCTCAGGCGGTCCCAACCGAAGAAGAAAAGCCCCACAAAGGTCGACTCGAGGAAGAAGGCCACGATGCCCTCAAGGGCCAGCGGGATGCCGAAGACGTCGCCCACATAGTGCGAGTAGTACGACCAGTTGGTGCCGAACTGGAACTCCAGCGTGATGCCGGTGGTAATCCCCATGGCGAAGTTGATACCGAAGAGCTTGCCCCAGAACCGGGTCATGTCCTGGTAGATGGTCTTGCCGGTCATCACGTACACCGACTCCATCATGACCAGGATCCACGACAGGCCCAGGGTCAGGGGCACGAACAGAAAATGGTAAAGCGCCGTGATGGCGAACTGCAGCCTGGACAGGTCAACAACCTCTGCGCTGGGCAGCATCGACGATTCCTGGACGGGTCGCTACATCCCGCCGCCCGCTGGCGCGAGCATCCGATCCGCCACCTTCTCTTGCGGCAGGGTCATGTTGTCCGTCTCGGGATCAGAAAACCACAAGGCCCAAATCGCCGTCAGGATGACGGCCTTGACCACCAGCATGGCGGTAATCCTCCGTGCCAGTACGGTGTCGCGGATGAGTGGAGTGCGGGTCGGCATGGAAAATCAAGATGGTTCGCTATGAGGCGCTCCAATTCGATTTTAGAGCAGTTGGAATGAAGACGCGAATTGTCCAGAATGACAAACAGCATTTAACAACAATGGGCGAGTAACCAAACGCCCCCCCTTGAGGGGGAAGGCGAGGGAGGGGGTACTATATTCACTGTTGACCCCATCCTGACCTTCCCCGATCGAGGAGGAAGTGACGTGTCATTGCAATCTCCGAGTTGATCGAACGTGAGTGCTACAGAAATTGATCTGACGCGGCACTGGGCGAGTTACCTCTCCCTCGCCGTCTTTGTGATCGCCTATGCTCTGGTGATCACGGAGGAGGTACTGCACCTGCGCAAATCCAAGCCCGTCATAGTCGCCGCGGGCGTCATCTGGGCGCTGGTCGCCGTCGCCTACGCGCAGGTGGGCGATATTCACGCCGCCGCCGAGGCCGTGCGTCACAACCTGCTCGAGTTTGCGGAGCTGATGCTGTTCCTGCTCGCGGCGATGACCTACGTCAACACGCTGGAGGAGCGGGGCGTGTTCAGGGCGCTGCGGGGATGGCTGGTCTCGCGTGGTTTCTCCCTGCGCGCCGTCTACTGGCTGACGGGGCTGCTCGCCTTCTTCATCTCCCCGTTTGCCGACAACCTGACCACGGCGCTGGTCATGGGCTCGGTGGTGCTGGCCGTCGGCGGAACGGTCCGCAGTTTCGTCTCCGTCGCCTGCATCAACATCGTGGTGGCCGCCAACGCCGGCGGCGCCTTCTCTCCCTTCGGCGACATTACCACCCTGATGGTCTGGCAGAAGGGCGTGGTGAAGTTCCAGCAGTTCTTCGTGCTTTTCGTGCCGTCACTGCTCAACTGGCTGGTACCGGCGGTGCTGATGTCGTTCGCGGTGCCGAGGCAGCTTCCCGCGGCGGGCGGCGGGGCGGTGCCCGTCAAGCCAGGCGGGCTCGTGGTGATCGGCTTGTTTCTCGTCACGATCGCGATGACCGTTGCGCTGCATCACTTCCTGCATCTGCCGCCGTTCCTGGGCATGATGACCGGCCTCGGGCTGTTGAAGGTGTACGGCTTCTTCCTCCGCCGCGAGGAACTGCGCACCTGGGTCCCCACGCCAGAGCCCGATATGGAGGCCTTCAACATCGGCGATCAGTGGAAGCCGGCGACCAAGCCGTTCGACATTTTCGTCAGCATGAAACGTGTCGAATGGGACACGCTGATGTTCTTCTACGGCGTGGTGCTGTGCGTCGGAGGCCTGAGCGCGCTGGGATATCTGGCGTTACTGTCTGAGACGCTGTATGCGGGGCTGGGCGCCACGGCCGCGAACATCCTGGTGGGGATCGCCTCCGCCATCATCGACAACATTCCGATCATGTTCGCGGTACTCAGCATGAACCCGCCCATGGAAATCGGACAATGGTTGCTGGTGACAATGACCGCCGGCGTGGGCGGTTCGCTGCTGTCGATCGGCTCGGCGGCCGGCGTGGCCCTCATGGGCCAGGCGCGCGGCGTCTACACCTTCTACTCGCACCTGCGCTGGAGCTGGGCCATCGCGCTCGGCTACGCCGCCAGCATCTGGGCGCATTGCGTCATCAACGCTGAGCTGTTCCGTTGATGCCCTCATGGCAACGGCCACGAGTGCCGGCCATGGTGGTCACGGCGCGAGCATCAACCGTCGGCGGCGGGAGGTTCTCCTGGCGGGGTGTTGCGGATCTGCTCGATGACCGGATTCTCCCAGTGACCGGTGATCGTGTACTGCTTGGCCAACATCTTATCGATCTGCGCAGGCAGTTGCGGGATTATCTTCTTGCCCAGAAAGATGGCGGCACCGACACCCGCACCGGCGGGGCCGAACAGGGCGCTCGCCACGGGGAGGCTGTCTGAGATCTGTGGCGTCACCGTGGCGAACTGGTCATAGTCCTTCCCAGCCAGACCGGTGCGTCCGGTGACTTCGATCCGCGCCGAGCTTCCTTCCATGGTCAGGTTGTTGGTGTAGGCGTTGCCGGCGTCGAGCTCGAAGGTCCCAGTGATCCTGTCGAAGCTCATGCCCTTGTTGAAGAGGTCGTTGAAGTCCAGCGTCAGCCGGCGCGGTAGCGTCTGAATGCTGAGCAGACCAAAGAGTCTGCCGGTCGCGGGGTTATTGATGTCGAGGAATTGCCCTTCCTTGACGCTCATGGCCAGCGAACCATCCAGTTTCTCCAGCGTGAACTCCGCCGGCATGCCGGCCCATGTGGCGTTGATGTCCAGCGCCGTCTTGCCCCCCGCCACTGCCGTCACGCCGTAACCGAACTGCGCCAGCAGCTTGTCCAGTTCTGTCGCCTGCACGTGGATGTCGAATCGCGAGGTGTGGATGTCGTCGACGTAGTTCCACTCGCCCTGGGCAGTGATCGTGGAGGCCGGTGAGTCGAAGGTGAGTGACACCAGGCGCAGGCCGGTGGCGGTGGGCCGGGTGCTCAGCTCGGCGCGCCCGAACTCAGTGTCCTGGTAGGCGAATTGCTCGCAGCGGATGCTGACGGGCGGCAGGCGAACCGGATTGATCTTGA
The DNA here is from genome assembly GCA_052388435.1 of Chromatiales bacterium. Classification (GTDB taxonomy): domain Bacteria; phylum Pseudomonadota; class Gammaproteobacteria; order JAJPIJ01; family JAJPIJ01; genus JBQTIC01. The sequence goes on from JBQTIC010000114.1 coordinate 6,099, forward strand.
GGGCAGTATGCTCGACCGCGCGTCGGGTGATCTGCAGGCGGCGCAGGTCGATGCGCGTGATGTCCTGCCGCAGGCGGTGGGGGACTGTCAGCAGTCCTTCGATCTGTGCCCCCGCAACCTTGAAGCGCCACTGCTGAGCGCCGCTTTCCCCCTGTAGATGGACGCCGTCGAAATAGCGGCCCAGGACCTCCACCCGATCGGCGGCGAGGTCGATGTCTACCGGCAATGGGGGCGCGCTGGAGGCTGCGGCCCCCGCGCCAAGGGTGACGCGCTCGTGCAGCGCGTCCAGCCAGTCACTTACCGACACTTCCGCCACCGAGCCGCGGATCTGAACGGTGTCGCTGTCCCGCGGCAACTGCGCTGGCGCGCCGCCGAACTGCAGGGTGGCACGCTCAACCGCGCTCGCGCCATCGGCATTCTCTTTCAGCAACAGGGCGCCTTTCAGATCGCCGCCGAGCGCGAAGTCGATCATGCGTGCCCCGCTGGTGGACAGATCGGCGTGGACGTTCAGGCGGCGCGTCGATGCCGCCTCCTTGCGCAGCGGGGAGGGCAAGTCCAGGGCGAGTCCGGCGAGCGACGAACCGATGCGCAGATCGCTCACGCGCAACGCTCCCTTGGCATGGGTCGTAGCGGCTGCGACTTCCCAGTCCGTCTCCCCCTTGATGTGCTCGAGCACCCGCTGGTGGTCGAGCCAGGCGGCAACGGCCGGCGCCAGGGCGTGCAGACGCTCGCTGAAGAAGGTTGCATCCCCGCGCCCGGAGATCCGCACGTCGGAACGCACCTCATTGCCGGAGGCGGTCCCCGCGACTGACAACTCGACCGGCCTGCCCGCGTACCGGCCGCTTAGTCCTGTTGCCTCGAAGCTGCTGTGTGTAAAGTCGAGGTTCCCGGCCAGGTCGCTCACCTCGACGCCCAGGGCCTCGTTGCCCACCTTCGCGCCGTCGATGCCGAGCCTGCCTTGCAAGGTGGTTTTCTCATGGTGGAGCGGGATCTCCAGCTTCAGGTCCAGAGCAAGCTTTCCCGCGTCGGCCACCAGCGTCTGCGCTCCCTTGAGCGAGTCCTTCAGCGGCGTATTCTCAATGTAACTCCTGGCGGCTGCCGTGGTCGCGGTCGCTCTTCCCGCTACGATGACGGCGCGCCTGGGCGCAGCGCCGTCGATACTGGCTACCGTATCAGTGATGATCGCCTCAAGGGTCTTCGCGTTCGCCGCGCGCACTGTGAGACGGCGGGCGGCGAACTCAACCTCTGCGTCGATCTCCCGGATCGGCGGCCAGTCCGGATCGAAGCGCAACTCCCCATCGGCAACCTGAAGGCGCGCCTCAAACTTGCCGTCCCTCTCGGCAAAGGGGAAGCGGTCGAGCGCGCCGCGCAGCATGACGCCGCCCGCGACAATGCGACCGCCCGCCAGCGCCTGCGTGAGCCACGCGCGCGCCTTGGGTCCCACATCCGTTGGGAGATAGCGTGCTAGCCGGCTGACGTCAGCGTGCTCGACACTGGCGAGCAGGTTCACCAGTGGGGCCTGGTGCGGACGCAGCGCGACCTGCCCGCGCAAGGTGGTGGCCAGATCCGCGTTCTGCAGCTTGAGCGCTGGGATGGCGATCCGCCAGCCGTCGCCGTCCCGCGCCCAGCCGACGATCCCTTCGGCCCGCTGCACACCAAGCGGCGGGCCATACCGCCCGGGCGCGTTGAATTCGGCGCCTCCGCCGGAGAGAGTCACGCGGCCAGAGAGCGCATCGGCGGCCAGCTGCCCGCTGATGCCGCGCACGCCCGGAAGCTGGCCGCGGGGGGCCGTGCTGAGCGCCTCGACAGTTGCCTGCAGGACCGCGCGCTTGCCTGGCTCAAGGGTCGGGTCGTAGCTCAAACGCAGGTCGCGCAGGTTACCGTGCGGCTGCAGGTCCGCGACCGCGTCGCGGATGGCCGCCGGCAGCACGGTGATGTCGGCGATCACCGGGCTCAGGTCCTGCAGGCGGAGGAAGCTCCAGTTCAGCAGCAGTTCCGGCTGGGACTGGGCGGCGGACTTGACGATGCGCAGACCAAGACGGCTGTCGGGCCACGCGCCGTTGGCGGTCTGTACCGCCAGCGGGTTCACGGAAACCTGCCACTGTCCCGGCGCTTCGCGCGCCGCCACCACTGTGCCGTTCAGCGCGTTTACGCGTACACGTTGCACGTGCGTGCCGATGTCAGCGCCACCGATATTGAAGCGGGCGTTGACGCGCGTGAGCCGCGCCCCCTGCCAGTCGCTCCAGGCCTGGAAGTCGAGTTGCCCACCGCTCGCCTCCAGGCCCAGCCAGCGGCTGTAGTCCAGCAGCATGGAGGGTTCGATGCCCTTACCTTCCAGGTACATTGCACCAGACCACGCCGTGGTCAGCAGATCCCCGCGGATGTCGAGGAGAAAGCGGAAGCGGCTGCCCGGGGCCTGCGGCAGGCGCGCCGTCCCCTCCAGTTGACGACGCTCGCCGTCTGCGCGGATAACCAAAGTCACATTGGAGAAGATAAGCGGCTTGAGCAGGCGCCGGTCATGCCAGGTAATCGCGGCCTGTTCGATGGTGAGTTGGCGCTGTCTCTGCACCCAGTACGCGAAGAGATTCCGCTGGAGACCCGCCGCGCTGTGCTCGGGGCCGGCACCTTCGATGCGGATAACCCCCTCTTCGCTGCGCGCGAGCGAGACCTGCATGCCGCTCACGGTCAGCCGTCCCGGCACTACCTCGCGCCGCGCCAGCGAGCGGCGCGGGTCAAGGGCGAGCCGGGCCATGGCAAAACGTGTGATCGGCTTGCCGCCATCCTCGTTCAGAAGCCGGACGTTGTTCAACTCGATGACCGGTGTCCAGCCGCGCCAGCTTGCGCTGATGCCATCGAATTCCACGGGCTGCCCCACCTGCGCGCTGACCCAGTCAGCGATCGGTTCGCGATAGCGGTCGATGCCGGGCAGCAGCAGTCTCGCCACGCTCACCAGGACTGCGGCGGTAACCACCAGCAGCGCCGTGGTCTTCCACAGCACGTTGAGCAGCGATAACGTGAGTCGTCGGACCATTACTTGCGTTTAGAGGAGCACCACATCGAACTGTTCCTGCGCGTACATCGGTTCGACCTGGAACTGGATGGGGCGCTTGATGAACTCCTCGAGCTCGGCCACGCTCGTCGACTCCTCGTCGGTCAACCTGTCGACCACCTCGCGCGCCGCCACCACCAGCAGTTTATGAGCCTCAAACTGCCGCACCTCGCGCAGGATCTCCCGGAAGATCTCGTAGCAGACCGTCTCTGCCGTCTTCACCGAAGCGCGGCCGTGGCAGGTCGGGCAGGGCTCGCAGAGCACGTGCTCGAGACTCTCGCGGGTGCGCTTGCGCGTGATCTGTACCAGCCCGAGCGAAGTGATGTCGCTGACGGTCACCTTGGCGTAGTCGCGTTCGAGGCTGCGCTCAAGGGCGCGCAGGACCTGGCGCTGATGATCGCCGTCCTGCATGTCGATGAAGTCGACGATGATGATCCCGCCCAGGTTGCGCAGGCGCAGCTGGCGCGCGATGGCCTGCGCCGCCTCGAGGTTGGTCTTGAAGATCGTCTCTTCAAGGTTACGGTGGCCGACGAAGGCACCGGTGTTCACGTCGATAGTGGTCATGGCCTCGGTCTGGTCGATGATGAGGTGGCCGCCGGACTTAAGCTCCACCCGGTGTTCCAGCGCCCGCTGGATCTCGTCTTCGACCGAGTAAAGATCAAAGATCGGCCGTTCGCCGGGGTAGTGCTCGATGCGCTGCACGAGGTCGGGGATGTATTGCTGGGTGAACTCCACGAGCCGCGCGTAGTTCTCCCGCGAATCGATGCGGATTACCTCCACCTCGCGCGCAGCGAGATCGCGGATCGTGCGCAGCATCAGAGGCAGGTCCTCGTGAACGAGGGCCGGGGCCTCGGCCTGCCCGATGCGCGTCTGGATCGATTGCCAGAGCCGTTGCAGGAAATCCATGTCGGTGGCAAGCAATTCCTCGTCGATGCCCTCGGCAGCGGTGCGAATAATATAGCCGCCGCGAGCCGGCTGCGCGGCGTCGGTGGAGACGATCTCCTCGCTGTTCGGACCGGGCACTCGCACGCCGCGCTTGAGCAGAATTTCACGCAGACGGCTGCGCTCCTGTTCATTCTCGATGCGCTGCGAGATGCCGATGGCGGGACTGTGCGGCATGAACACCAGATAGCGCGAGGGGATGCAGATCTGGGTAGTGAGCCGCGCGCCCTTGGTGCCGATCGGGTCCTTGGTGACCTGGACCAGGATCTGCTGGCCCTCGCGCAGGATTTGCTCGATGGTGAACGGCCCATCGCCGTTGCCCGGGTGCGTTTCAGGGCCGATGATGTCGGAGATGTGCAGGAACGCCGTGCGCGCCAGTCCGATCTCCAGGAAAGCCGCGCCCATTCCCGGCAGTACGCGCGAGACGCCACCCAGATAAATATTGCCGACCAGCCCGCGGCGCTTGTCACGCTCGATGATCACCTCCTGGAGAACGCCGTTCTCGATGAAGGCGACGCGCGTCTCCTGGGGCGTGACATTGATGAGGATTTCCTCGGCCATGCCTCAAATTCCCTCGCGATAAGTGATGCAGTTCGAACGGCCAGACATTGTGCTGGTATCCCTTGGTTGTTGATCTGATAATTAGAAATTGTAATACAGTTGAGTCAACATCTTGACGGAAGAGACCAAATCATGTCTGAGGCAGACAGCGCAATTGCCGTCGTGCTCGCCATAGGCCAGGGCTCAGAGCTCAGTCCGCTGACGGCCACCCGCTCCTCGGCGGCAGTGCCCTTCGGGGGCCTGTACCGCACGATTGACTTCACGCTCACCAACTGCGTGCACTCCGGCCTGCGCCGGGTATTGGTGCTGACGCAGTACATGTCGCACTCGCTGCACAAGCATCTGCGCGACGGCTGGTCGGTGTTCAACCCCGAGATCGGCGAGTTTGTCACTGCGGTACCGCCGCAAATGCACGGCGACCACTACGGATACACAGGCGCCACTGACGCGCTCAGGCAGAATACATTCCTGCTGGAACGCAACCATGGCAGCGTGGTGGTCGTCCTGTCCGGCGACTATGTGTACCGCATGGACTACGCGGCCATGATCGATTTTCATCGCCGCCATGGCGCGGGCGTTACCGTACCGTGTCTGCCCGAAGGCGACCCGCAGCGTGACCCTTCGCTGCCGGTCCTGGGTGTCAACGACGCGGATGAGATCGTGTCCGTGCACGCGCAGTCAGCGGGCGATTCGCCGCGTCATCATGCATCGATGGGGATCTATGTCTTTGACAAGGACCTGCTGCTCGAGCGGCTGGCAGCGCCGATCACCATGACCCCTGGCAGTCTGGACATGGGCATCGATTTGCTGCCCGGCCTGGTCGGCCGCGCGCGCATGATGGTCTATCGCTTCGGCGGAACCTCGGGGCGTGTGTCACAGGATCGATACTGGCGGCGGTTGTCGTCGCTTGACGTCTATTACCAGGCCAATATGGACCTGCTGCGTCACGAACCACCGCTGGACCTTTATCAGGCTGACTGGCCCATCCGCACCTACCAGCCACAAAGCCCGCCGGCGCGTACCGTGCCGGGCAGATCCTCCAACGAAGGCATCTTTGTCAACTCCATCGTTGCCGGCGGCAGCGTGATCGCCGGCGGCGGCGTCAACCACAGCATTCTGTTCCCCCGCGTATTGGTCGAGGATGCGGCCACGGTGGAGAATTCAATACTTTTCGCCGGCGTGCAGGTCGGCGAGGGAGCGGTGCTCCACAATTGCATCGTGGAGAAGTACGTGCAGATCCCGGCCGGCGCGAGCATCGGCGTCGACGCCGATCTTGATCGCGTGCGTTTCGTGGTCACTGAGAAGGGCATCGTCGTGGTGCCGAAGAGGTACCAGTTCGACGCGGTGCCGACCCGGCGGGCGGCGCGCGCCGGGCTGTAACGGGATGTGGTGATGGATATCGTCGAGGCCCTGCAAAGCCTGCTGCCCGCCGGCGCCGTCATCGCCGACCGCGAATCGCTGCGTGTCTATGAGTGCGACGGCCTGTCGGCCTATCGGCGGCTGCCGCGCGTGGTGGTCCTGCCCGAAACCGCCGCTCAAGTCCAGAAGGTATTGAAGTTCTGTCACACCGCCAAGGTGCCGGTCGTCGCCCGCGGGGCGGGAACCAGCCTTTCCGGGGGCGCGCTGCCGCACGCGGACGGCGTTCTGTTAAGCCTGGCGCGCTTCAATCGCATCCTCGCCATTGACCGGGTCAACCGTACGGCCACGGTCGAGCCGGGGGTGCGCAACCTTGCCATCTCCGAGGCGGTCGCCGCGCACGGACTCTATTACGCGCCCGATCCTTCCTCGCAGATCGCCTGTACCATTGGCGGCAACGTGGCGGAGAACGCGGGGGGCGTGCACTGCCTGAAATACGGGCTTACCGTCCACAACGTGCTGAGGGTGAGGGCGCTCACCAGCGACGGTGAGTGGCTGCAGGCGGGCTGCTTGGCTTTAGATGCCCCCGGCTATGACTTGGCCGCGCTGCTCACCGGTTCGGAGGGGATGCTCGCGGTGATTATGGAGGTGACCGTACGCCTGCTCCCCATACCCGCCTTCGCGCAGGTGGCGCTGGCCGCCTTCGCCAGTGTCGAGGATGCCGGTAACGCGGTGGCCGGGGTGATAGCGCAAGGCATCGTGCCGGCCGGTCTCGAGATGATGGACCGGCTCGCCATACAGGCGTCGGAGGATTTCGTACACGCGGGTTATCCCACCGACGCTGAGGCCATGCTGCTGTGTGAGCTGGACGGTGTGCGCGAGGAAGTCGCCGACCAGCTCGAGCGAGTGCGTGCGGTGTTTGCGCGCCATGGGGCGACACAGATCCGGATCGCGGCGGACGAGGCTGAGCGCAAGCGATTCTGGGCGGGCCGCAAGGCAGCGTTCCCCGCCGTCGGGCGACTGGCGCCGGATTACTACTGCATGGACGGCACCATCCCGCGGCGCCAGCTCGCCTTTGTCCTCAACCGCATCAAGGAACTCTCCGGTCAACATGGCCTGCCGGTCGCGAATGTCTTTCACGCCGGCGACGGCAACCTGCATCCGCTGATCATGTATGACGCGAACAAGCCGGGCGATCTCGAGAAGGCCGAGCGCTTCGGCGGTGACATCCTGGAGATCTGCGTGGCGGTCGGTGGCACCGTCACCGGCGAGCACGGCGTGGGCGTGGAGAAGCTCAATCAGATGTGCGTGCAGTTTTCCACCGCCGAGCTGCAACAGTTTCACGCCATCAAGGACGCCTTCGACCCGCTGGGCATCCTGAACCCGGGCAAGGCCGTGCCGACGCTCGCTCGTTGCGCGGAATACGGCGCCATGCACGTACATGCGGGCCAACTTCGCTTTGCGGAACTGGAGCGGCTCTGATCCTCATTGGGGGCGGACGGAGCGGAACATCCCAGGCGTCTCCTGAGGCGCTGCGCCAGTCTGTGCTCGGAACTTGTTCGCGGTCAGCCCGGCGCGGGCTAACGAGATGGGGTCCGATTGCTGGTACGGGTGCCGCCGACGGTAAGGCGGTCGATGCGCAGGGTGGGCTGGCCGACACCGACAGGAACCGACTGGCCGTTCTTGCCGCAGGTGCCGACACCGGTGTCGAGCTGCAGATCGTTGCCGACCATGCTCACCCGCGTGAGGACGTCCGGCCCGTTGCCGATCAGCGTGGCACCCTTGACCGGGCGGGCAACCTTGCCGTCCTCGACTAAGTAGGCTTCGGAGGCGGAGAAGACGAACTTACCGCTGGTGATGTCCACCTGCCCGCCGCCGAAGTTGACCGCATAGAGCCCCCGCTCAACGGAGGCGATGATTTCGGCAGGGTCGTAGCGGCCAGCAAGCATGTAGGTGTTGGTCATGCGCGGCATGGGCCGGTGCGCATAGGACTGCCGGCGACCGTTGCCTGTCTCAGCCGCGCCCATCAGCTGGGCGTTGTGCCGATCCTGCATGTAGCCGCGCAGGATGCCGTTTTCGATCAGCACCGTGCATTGCGTCGGCGTGCCCTCGTCGTCGACGTTGAGGGATCCACGCCGGCCCGGCAGTGTGCCGTCATCCACCACCGTGCACTGTTCTGACGCAACGCGCTCGCCGATGCGGTCCGCGAAGGCCGAGGTGCCCTTGCGGTTGAAGTCCCCCTCCAGTCCGTGTCCGATCGCCTCGTGCAGGAGTATCCCGGGCCAGCCGGGCCCGAGCACGACCGTCATTTCGCCGGCTGGCGCCGCTTCGGCCTCGAGGTTAACCAGTGCCTGGCGCACTGCCTCGCGGACGAGATCGCGCGCCCGATCCGACTCGTTCAGCCACCCATAGCCAAAGCGCCCGCCGCCACCGGCGTTGCCCGACTCCCGCCGCCCGTCCTGTTCGGCGATAACGCTCACGTTGAGCCGCACCAGCGGCCGCACGTCCCCTGCGAGCGTGCCGCTGCTGGCAGCGACCAGGATGGTCTTGCGTTGCGCGCTGAGCGTGACGATGACTTGTTTGACGCGCGGATCGAGCGAACGCGCATAGGCATCGAGCTCACCGAGGAGTTGCACCTTGGCCGCGGCATCCAGCGTCGCGATCGGATCAAGCGGCGGATAAAGAGACCGTCCGGTCGTCTGACGCCACGGTACGGCAGGGCTGGAGGCGGGATTCATCGCGATCGCCCGCGCCGCGCCGGCGGCCTGATGCAGGGCGGGCAGTTGGATGTCATCAGCGTAGGCGAAGCCCGTCCTCTCACCGGCGACAGCGCGCACCCCCACCCCCTGATCGATGCTGTGAATCCCCTCCTTGACGATGCCATCCTCGAGCGTCCAGGCCTCCGCGAGCGTGTGCTCGAAATAGAGGTCCGCGTAGTTGAGCCGGCGGCCGAGCAGCGCATGCAGTACCTGCTCCAGGTGGCAGTCCTCGAGCTCGGCCGGAGCGAGGATCTGTGCGCGGGCGAGTGTCAGGTTGTCACTCATCGTGCGGCTGGATGGTATTGGTTGAACTGGGCGCAAGAGTTTGACACAACTATGTCTCCCCGGTAACGTTTCGCAGCTTTGCGAGATTGCCTGGCGAATCACGCATTCTACAAGGGAACAGTACCGGTTGGACTGCAATGAGCAGCGCCCACTTCTCCAGAATTGAAAGGTTGCCTCCGTACGTCTTTAACACCGTCCAGGAGCTGAAGATGGCGGCGCGCCGCCGTGGCGAGGACATCATTGATTTCGGGATGGGAAACCCCGACCAGCCTACGCCCAAGCACATCGTCGACAAGCTGATCGAGGTGGCGCAGCGCGGTGACACCCATCGTTACTCGGTTTCGCGCGGCATCCCGCGCCTGCGCAAGGCAATCTGCGACTGGTACCAGCGCCGGTTCGATGTGCAGCTCGACCCGGAGACCGAGGCGATCGTCACCATCGGCTCCAAGGAGGGTCTCGCCCACCTGGCGATGGCGATTGTCGACCGCGGTGATGCGGTGCTGGTGCCCAATCCTGCCTACCCGATACACCCTTATGGTTTTGTCATCGCGGGCGCCGATATACGCCATGTGCCGTGCGGCCCGGGCGTCGAGTTCTTCGCCGAGATCGAGAAGGCAATCCGTGACTCCTGGCCCAGACCTAAGGCGCTGTTGCTCAATTACCCGAGCAATCCCACCACAGAATGCGTGGACCTGCTGTTCTTCGAGAAGGTGATTGCGATCGCGAGGGAGCACCACATCTGGGTAGTGCAGGATATCGCCTACGCCGACCTGGTCTTTGACGGTTATGTGGCGCCCTCGATTTTGCAGGTGCCGGGCGCCAAGGACATCGCGGTGGAGTTCTTCACGCTATCCAAGAGCTACAACATGCCGGGCTGGCGAATCGGTTTCATGGTCGGTAACCCTATACTGGTGAAGGCGCTGTCCCGCATAAAGTCCTATCTTGACTACGGCATGTTCACGCCCGTGCAAGTGGCCGGGATCGCCGCGCTGGAGGGACCGCAAGACTGCGTGCGCGAGATCTGCGAGATGTACCGCCGCCGCCGCGACGTCCTCTGCGAGGGACTCAACCTCGCGGGCTGGCACGTCGAGAAGCCGCGGGCGACGATGTTTGTGTGGGCGCCGATCCCGGATCAATACAAAGCCATGGGTTCACTGGAATTTACCAAGAAGCTGCTGGTTGACGCCAAGGTAGCAGTCTCCCCCGGCGTTGGGTTCGGTCAGTATGGCGACGGCTTCGTGCGTTTCGGTCTCATCGAGAATGAGCATCGCACGCGGCAGGCGGTGCGTGGCATCAAGGAAATGTTTCGCAACGACAGCAATGGCTGCCCGTCGATCGTAAAGCGTGAGGGATAAGGCGAGAGGTGTAACCGTTAACGGGGCCGGGTGTTTTGGCGGCCAGTGACAGCAGGTGCCTTTGTTACCAATGAGCAATAACCGGTCACGAATAACCGAACTAATGAAGCCGATACATGTAGGGTTGCTGGGCATCGGCACCGTTGGTGGCGGGACCTTTGCCGTGCTCGCGCGCAACGCGGAGGAGATCACGCGCCGCGCGGGACGTCCCATCCGGATCACTGTCGTCGCTGATAAAGATCGGCAGCGTGCCGAGCAGGTGACCCAGGGGCGTGCTCGCCTGACCGATGACGCCTTCTCGGTGGTCCACGACCCCGATATCGACATCGTTGTCGAGCTGATCGGCGGCTGCACCGTGGCCAGGGACCTTGTGCTGCAGGCGATTGCCAAAGGCAAACATGTGGTCACTGCCAACAAGGCGCTCATCGCCACCCACGGCAATGAGATCTTCACCCGCGCCAACGAGCGGGGAGTGATGGTTGCCTTCGAAGCCGCGGTAGCCGGCGGCATTCCCATCATCAAGGCGATGCGCGAGTCGCTGGCGGCTAATCGCGTCGACTGGATTGCGGGCATCATCAACGGTACCTGCAATTTCATCCTCAGCGAGATGCGCAATCACGGCCGCGAGTTCGCTGAGGCCCTCAAGGAAGCGCAAACGCGCGGCTACGCCGAGGCCGATCCGACCTTCGACATCGAAGGGATCGATGCCGCGCACAAGCTCACCATTCTCGCCTCCATTGCCTTTGGCATTCCGCTACAGTTTGACAAGGTGTACGTGGAGGGCATCAGCGGGGTAGCGCGGGAGGACGTCGCCTATGCGGAGACGCTCGGTTATCGCGTGAAATTGCTTGGCATCGCCCGACGCTGCCGCGACGGCATCGAACTGCGCGTGCATCCGGCGCTGATCCCCGAGCGCCGTCTGATCGCCAATGTCGACGGGGTGATGAATGCAGTACTGGTGCGCGGCGATGCCGTGGGACCGCTGCTTTTCTACGGCGCCGGCGCCGGCGCCGAGCCGACTGCCTCGGCCGTGGTCGCCGACCTGGTCGATGTGACGCGCGCGCTGACGGCAGACCCGGATCATCGCGTGCCGCATCTTGCCTTCCAGCCCGATGCGATGTCGGACGTGTCAGTGCTGCCGATGGAGCAGGTCGAGAGCGCGTACTACCTGCGCATGAACGCGCTCGACAAACCCGGCGTCCTTGCCGACATCACCCGCATCCTTGCCGACCTCGGCATCAGCATCGAAGCGATACGCCAGCGCGAGCCAGCCGAGGGCGAGCTGCACGTGCCCATCATCATGTTGACTCAGCGCGTGCGCGAGCGAGCGGTGAGCGACGCGATTGCGCGCATTGAGGCACTGGATTCGGTAAGGGGTGCCGTCGTCCGTCTGCGCATGGAAACCTTGGCGTGACATCGTAACTCGTGATTCCTAACGGGTGACTGGGGAAAGAACTGCTGATCATGAATCACGAATCACGAGTCGCCAATCACCCGGTCACGGACTACTGGTCACGCAGTCAATGACCTTCCGCAATCGTTACACGGGGCTTATTGATCGCTACCGCGATCGGCTGCCGGTCCAGGACGACACGCGCATCATCAGCCTGGGGGAGGGCGACACGCCGCTCATCCGGCTGAACAACCTTCCGCACGGCCTGCAGTGTGATGTCGACATCTACGTCAAGTTTGAGGGACTCAATCCCACCGGCTCGTTCAAGGACCGCGGCATGACGATGGCCGTTACGAGGGCGGTGGAGGAGGGTGCGCGCGCCCTCCTGTGCGCCTCCACCGGCAACACCTCCGCCTCTGCAGCGGCCTACGCAGCGCGCGCCGGCATCACCGCCTTCGTGCTCATTCCCGAAGGCAAGATCGCGCTTGGCAAGCTCGCGCAGGCCATGATGCACGGCTCGGTGGTCATCCAGATCAAAGGAAATTTCGACGCCGCCATGCTACTGGTCAAGAAAGTCGCGGAGCACGCGCCGGTCACAATCGTCAATTCGATCAATCCGTATCGGCTGCAAGGCCAGAAGACAGCGGCGTTCGAGATCATCGAAGAGCTGGGACGGGCACCGGATTATCACTGTCTGCCGGTCGGCAATGCGGGCAACATCACCGCGCACTGGATCGGCTATTCTGAGTACGCCGGCATCGAGACGACGGCCTGTGCACTCTGTTCCGGCGCTTGCCGATACTCGCGGCCGCCGCTCGTCGCAGCGCGGCCTCGGCTGGTGGGTTACCAGGCCTCGGGCGCCGCGCCGTTCCTGCGCGGTCATATGGTGGACAGCCCGGAGACGGTGGCCACCGCAATTCGCATCGGCCATCCGCAGAGTTGGGACTACGCCTGGCAGGTGCAGAAGGAGTCCGGCGGCTGGTTCGACGAGTGCACGGATGAAGAGATCCTGGCAGCGCAGAGGCTGCTCGCCGACGGCGAGGGCGTTTTTTGCGAGCCCGCCTCGGCCACCTCGCTCGCCGGTGCAATGCACGATATCCGCAGTGGGAGGATCCCCGCCGGCAGCACCATCGTCTGCACGCTGACCGGCCATGGCCTTAAGGACCCGGATGTGGCCATCAAGCAGAGTACTGCTGCCGTTGTGCAGGTCGAGGCGCAGCTTGAGGACGTCAAGCAGGCGATCCTGGGCCGTCTGCGCTGAACGACCACCTGCGCGCCGCTCCCGCGACGCCGGCCGGTGATAGAGCCTCCCTCCTCATGTCCGAAGTACACCTCCTGGCGCCGGCCCTTTCGCCTCCAGCGGACTGGCTCGCGGGGCATCGGCGGCAGTTACCAAAGCTGCCGGCTCTGCGCTGGTGCATGGCGCGTGCACATACCAGAGCACGCTTTGCGCCCCTCACCTATGAGCAAATCCTGTTCGAGCTTTTCGCCCTGGACGCGGGGATCGACACAGACGTGCCAGCGGCAGCGGCGACACACTGGCTGGACTTTGACGGTGACCACGACGGGTTCTGGCTGCGCGCGGACCCGGTGCATCTGCGTCCCGATCTCGGCCGGCTGCTCTTGTTCGATGCCAACAGCTTTCCCCTTGATCTGGAGGAAGCCAGGTCGCTGATCGCGGAACTGAACGCGCACCTCGCCAAAATCGGTCTGCAGTTGGAGGTCGGCAGTGAGGCGAAGCGATGGTACCTGCGCCTCAGTACGCCGCCGCAGTTGCGAACCATGCCTCCGTATCGGGCCAGCGGTCTCCACATCGACGACTTCCTGCCGCGCGGTGAGGATGCGGCCCGCTGGCAGGTGCTGGGCAACGAACTGCAGATGCTGCTCCACCAGAGTCCAATCAACATCGCGCGCGATCAGCGCGGGGAGCCGCCTATCAACAGCGTGTGGTTCTGGGGCGCCGGGACCTTCGCGCCTGGCCGCGCCCGCGACTGGACAATCGTGGTCAGCGATGAGCCCATGGCGCTCGGGCTTGCGCGCTGTTCCGGCTGTCCCGTGCTCAAGCCCTCCGCATCCGCGGCGGACGCGCTGCCGCGAGAGGGGTCTTGCCTGGTGGCGCTGCCCTGGGGGGCCTGCGCGTGGCGCCGTGACGACATCGACGGATGGCGCGAGGCGCTGCGCACGCTGGAGGAGGAATGGTTGCGGCCGCTCGTGTCCGCTCTGCGCCGGCAGCGCGTGAAGCAGGTCACAATTCATGGCGCTGACGCCGTCCATAAGATCACGCCGGCTGATCGCTGGCGATTTTGGCCCTGGCGTGCCGCTCGCTAGCTTCCCGCCAGCAGCGAACAATCGCGGCGGGGGCCTAAAGTTCGCAAGCGCGCCGCCGCTACGCATCGCAGGAACCGTGTCGCCATCCATTCAGCAACTCCATCGACCTGCGCCATGCACAGCAAAGACGGCAAAACGAGGATCCGGGTACTGTTTGTCGAGGACGACCCCGACACCGCGAAACTGGTGCAATCAATGCTGCGGCATCCCGGCAGTAGTAAGTTCGCCGTGCAGCATGTCGCCGATCTGAAATCGGCGTTGCTCGCGCTGAGCAGTGAACGGTTCGACGTGGTCCTCACCGATCTGAACCTGCCGGATTCGCAGGCCGCCAAGACGGTTAAACGCATCGCCGCCGTCCACAGGAAGATACCGATTGTGGTGTTGAGCGCCATCGACGATGAACGCACGGTACTCGAGCTCCTGCAGGCGGGCGCGCAGGAGTACATGGTGAAAGGCGGGGGCGTCGGCGATTCCATCGCCCGCGTCATCCGCCAGGCCATTGAGCGCAAGCGCGCCGAAGTGCGCCTGCAACGACTGGCCCACTACGACGGTCTCACCGGCCTGGCCAACCGCACCCTCTTTCACAACCGCCTCGAGCATGCCCTCGCGCATGCGGCGCGCCGCCAGACCCGTTTGGCGGTGATGGTCATGGACCTGGACCGCTTCAAAACCATCAACGATACACTCGGCCGTCAAGTCGGGGATCGGCTGCTCGTGCTGGTGGCGGAGCGGCTGCGGCACTGCGTGCGGGAGGCGGACACGGTGGCGCGACTCGGGGGCGATGAGTTCACTTTCATGCTGGAGAATCTGAAGACAGCGGAGGAAGCCGCGATCGTGGCGCAGAAGCTCCTGCGGGCCATGTCTGCGCCCTTTACTTTGGAGGGCCAGGAGATCTACGTGACCCCCAGCGTGGGTATCACGGTCTACCCGTTCGACGACGACAACGCCGACGGGCTGATGAACAACGCGGACGCCGCGATGTACAGGGCGAAATCACTGGGGCGCAATAGTTACCAGTTCTTCACCGCTGACATGAACGCCCGCTCCATGGAGCGGCTGACGCTCGAGGCCGGATTACGGCAGGCCCTGGACCGCTCCGAGTTCCTGTTGCATTTCCAGCCCAGGATTGACATCCAGAGCCTGCGGCTGACCGGCATGGAGGCGCTGCTGCGCTGGCGCCGTACCGAACTGGGGCCGGTCGCGCCCGGCGATTTCATTCCGATCGCCGAGGAGACCGGGCTCATCATCCCGATCGGGGAGTGGGTGCTGCGGGAGGCCTTGACGCAGAGCCGGCGCTGGCTGGACCGCGGTCTGTCGCCGGTGCGTATCGCGGTGAACCTGTCCGCCCGGCAGTTCCATCAGCGGGATGTGGTGGAGATGGTGCGCGATGCGCTCCAGGCCACCGGCATGAGCGGCGAGCACCTCGAGGTGGAGATTACCGAAAGCGTGCTCATGGACGACACCGCAGCGACGGTGGCGACCCTCAAGCGCCTGAAGGCCCTCGGGGTGCGCATCGCCGCTGACGACTTTGGCACCGGCTATTGCTCCCTTAGCTATCTGAAGCGCTTTCCCATCGATGCTCTGAAGATAGACCGTTCCTTCGTCAGTGACATCACGCACGATTCCGACGATGCCGCGATCATCACCGCCATAATCCGTCTTGCGCACAACCTGCACTACCGGGTGATCGCCGAGGGTGTGGAGACGGAGGCACAGCTTCGCTTCCTGCGCGAGCAACGCTGCGACGAGGCGCAGGGATTCCTGTTCAGCCCGCCGGTGGACGACGAGCGGATCGTCCGCTACCTGCAACAGAAGACGGCCTGCCCGGCGCCATTGTCGGCGGCGACCATGGCGGGCCCCGCGCCGATCGCTGTATAAGCGCACCGCCCTGTAGTACCATTCCTGCCCATCTTGCGAAGCAGAAACGCCGCGCCCGACCGGCCGCGCGGAGTCCGGCTCGAAGGTCTTCTGCAAACAGTTTTCTCCAGGGCGCCCATAGCGCCCTTTGTTGTTGGGCGGGCTTGAAGGCTTGCTTCGCGCCGTGCCATTGTCGAGGTGGTAAGGGCATGATCGAGATCAATGCGGTGCTGGCCCAGATCCGTGAGATGCGGGCGCGCCTGCAGGAACTCAGGGGGTACCTTTGACTACGAGGGCAAGCGCGAACGCCTGATCGAAGTCGGGCGCGAGCTGGAGAATCCGGCCGCGTGGGACAAGCCCGACCTGGCGCAGGCGCTCGGGCGTGAGCGCGCGGCGCTGGAGAAGGTGGTCGGGAACATGGACGCCATCCTGCGCGGCTTGAGCGAGGCCGGGGAGCTCGCCGAGCTGGCCGCCGCGGAGGGGGACGCCGCCACCTTCGACACCGTGTGCAAGGACCTCGGGGTGCTGCGGTCGCGCCTGGAGAGACTGGAATTCAGCCGCATGTTTGCCGGGGACATGGACGCGCACAACGCCTATCTCGACATTCAGGCCGGCTCTGGCGGTACCGAAGCGCAGGACTGGGCGGAGATGCTGCTGCGCATGTACCTGAAATGGGGCGACCGCCGCGGCTTCAGGACCGAGCTGATGGAGGTATCGTCCGGGGAGGTCGCTGGCATCAAGAGCGCCACCGTGCACTTTGAAGGCGACCATGCCTATGGCTGGCTGCGCACCGAGACGGGAGTGCATCGCCTGGTGCGCAAATCGCCCTTCGACGCCGGCAATCGCCGCCACACCTCCTTTGCCGCGGTGTTCGTCTCGCCCGAGGTCGATGACGATATCGAGATCGACATGAACCCCGCGGACCTGAAGGTGGATACCTATCGCTCGAGCGGCGCCGGCGGCCAGCACGTGAACAAGACCGACTCCGCCATCCGCATCACCCATCTGCCAAGCGGCATCGTTGTAGCTTGCCAGAGTGAACGCTCCCAGCACAAGAACCGCTCGCAGGCGATGAAATTGCTCAAGGCCAAGCTCTACGAGATGGAGACGCAGAAGCGCAAAGCCGAGCAGCAGAAGATCGAGGATTCGAAGGCGGACATTGGCTGGGGCAGCCAGATCCGCTCCTACGTGCTCGATCAATCACGCATCAAGGACCTGCGCACCGAGGTGGAAGTCGCGGACACGCAACGCGTCCTCGATGGCGACCTCGACCGGTTCATCGAGGCGAGCCTGAAGAGCGGCCTCTAAAACCTGAAAGGGGACGGATTTGTTTGAGAAACCGGTCACTGCTCGATGAACACAAAATAAATCCACTTTGGTCCTTTTTGTTCTTTATTGTTGTTTCGCGATGAACGATACCAACGACAACCTGCGCGACGAGCTGGAGAAGGCCTACGAGGAGGAGCGCCTCGTCGCTGAGCGGCGGGCGAAGCTCGCGGCGCTGCGCGAACAGGGTATCGCCTTTCCCAACGACTTCCGCCGCAACGTGATGGCCGGCGAGTTGCACGCCGAGTACGGCAACAAGGACAACGCAACGCTCGAATCGACGCTGGTGCGCGTGCGCATCGCCGGCCGCATGATGAGCCGGCGCATCATGGGCAAGGCGAGTTTCTGTCATCTCCAGGACATGTCCGGCCGCATGCAGCTCTATGTTACTCGCGACCGTGTAGGCGAGGCGCGCTACAGAGAGTTCAAGCAGTGGGACATCGGCGACATCCTCGGCGCCGACGGTGTGCTTTTCCGCACCAGGACCGGTGAGTTGTCTGTCCAGGTGGAGGAGATCCGTCTCCTGACCAAGTCGCTGCGGCCGCTGCCCGACAAGTGGCACGGTCTGAGCGATACCGAGACGCGCTACCGTCAGCGCTATCTCGACCTCATCATGAACGAGGTCACGCGCAAGACCTTCCGCGTGCGCTCGGAGCTGGTGACCTTCATCCGCCAGTTCCTCACCGCGCGCGGCTTCCTCGAGGTCGAGACGCCGATGATGCAGGCGATACCCGGCGGCGCCACTGCGCGGCCGTTCAAGACCTATCACAACACCCTGGAGATGGAGATGTTCCTGCGCATCGCGCCGGAGCTGTATCTGAAGCGTCTGGTGGTGGGAGGCTTCGAGAAGGTCTTCGAGATCAACCGCAATTTCCGCAACGAGGGTCTCTCGACGCGGCACAACCCCGAGTTCACCATGCTGGAGTTCTACGAGGCGTACGCCGACTATGAGGACCTCATGACCCTGACCGAGGAGATGATGCGAGCACTGTTACAGCAGGTGCTGGGCACGACCACCCTCACCTACCAGGGTGAAACCTACGATTTTACCAAGCCGTTTGCGCGCTACACGGTGCGCGAGTCGATCCTGCATTTCAACGTCCAGCTCGGGGCGTCCGATATCGACACGGTGGACGGTGCCGCCCGGGTCGCAAGGCAGCTCGGGATGGACACCAGGCCCGGTTGGGGGCTGGGCAAGCTGCAGACGGACATCTTTGAGAAGACGGTGGAATCGTGCCTAAAGGAGCCGACGTTCATCACCTCCTTTCCGGCCGAGGTCTCGCCGCTCGCGCGCCGCAACGACCACGATCCTTTTTTGACCGACCGCTTCGAGTTCTTCGTTGGCGGCCGCGAGATCGCCAACGGCTTCTCCGAGCTGAATGACGCCCAGGACCAGGCAGAGCGCTTCCGCAAGCAGCTTGAGCAGAAGGAGGCGGGCGACGAGGAGGCGATGCACTTCGATTCCGATTTCATCCGTGCGCTCGAGCACGGAATGCCCCCCACGGCAGGGGAGGGTGTCGGCATCGACCGGCTGGTCATGCTGCTTACGGATTCAGCGAGCATACGCGACGTGATCCTCTTCCCGCACATGCGCCCCGAATGAGCGGAACTTCGTCCAATTGGCGACGCCACAGATCCGACCGGTGAGCGGAACCCGCCAGTGGCGACACGGTCTACGTGAGGGTGACACTGTCTTGAGAGTTAA
>JBQTIC010000115.1:0-35730 GCA_052388435.1 Chromatiales bacterium
TTTGCTCAAGGTTCGGCAGCCCCGCCATCGCCGTCTCGATGGGGAAGGTGATGCGCTGCTCCGCCTCCAGGGGCGAGTAACCGGGCGCCTCAGTGTTGATCTGCACCTGCACATTGGTAATGTCGGGAACGGCGTCAATCGGCAGCCGCTGATAGTTGTAGAAGCCGAGCGCGGCCATTCCGAGCACGGCGACCATCACCAGCCAGCGCTGGTGAATGGCAAAACGCAGAATTCGTTCGAGCATATTCGTTCCTCTTAAACGGCGTTTTCGCCGCGCTCGCCGGTGCGGACGCGCACCACTTCAATCGCCTCGCACACGGCGATGATGCCGTCGCCCGCCAGACCGGTGCGGGCGTTGCACTGGATCGCCTCGACGACCTGCGGCGCGAGCTCATCGGAACACAGGATGAAGAGCGCCACCTTGTCGTGGGTATCCAGCTCCCATTCGGTGGGGTAGTAGGCGTGTCCGGCTGCCCGCCCGCGGCCGTGGCCCTTGGCGCCCAGCAGGGTGAAGCCGGGGAAATGCGGCAGCGCATGCAGCGCGTGCTCCACCTTGCTGAGCATATGCGGCTGTATGACGGCGTTGATCTGTTTCATGGCGGCCTCCTTAATGGTCGTGGCTGGCGCCGGCCTTGCCGAGGTCGGCTTTCAGGACGAAGCTGTTTGCTGCGGCGTACTGGGTGCCGGGGGCGAGACCCTTCACCACTTCCACCCACTTGCCGTCGCTGCGCCCCAGTTCCACCGGCCGCGCCTCGAAGAACTCGCCGAAGCGCCCGAACACGACATTCCAGTCACGATAGGTCTGGATCGCATCCGCTGCTACAGCGATCGGTACTTCCACCTCTTCCTGCACCAGTTCCACGGTGACGAACAGTCCCGGCCGCCAACTGCGGTCGGGGTTCTCCAGGGTCACACGAGCCTTCGCGGAACGGGTCTCTTCACCCACCAGCGACCCTACATAGGACACCCGGCCCTCCGCTTGCGTGTTCAAGGCGCTAGCGCGCACCGTGACCTGCTGACCCAGCTTCACGCTGTTGAGATCCTTGGGGTACACCGTCATTTCGGCCCACACGGTGGAGAGATCCGCGATAGTAAAGATGTTCGTGTCGTCCTTGAGCGCCTCTCCCAATCCCAGGTGCTTGTCGATGACCACGCCGTCAATGGGAGCGAAGATCTCGAAGCGGGTCAGTCCGTCGGCGCCGCCGCGCATGACTGCCGCGTGCGTCAGTCCCAGCGCCAGGAGCTTCTGCTCCACGTTGCGGTGAGCGATCTCCGCCTCGGCAAGCGCCTGGCGACTGGCAAGGTAGTCCTGTTCGGCGGAGATCTTCTGGTCCCAGAGGCGCTTCTCCCGTGCGTAGGTGGCATGGGCCAGTTCGAGACGCTTCTGTGTCGCCAGGTGCTCGCTCTTCAGGTCGGCCAGTGTCTGGCTTTCCAGCACGGCGAGCAGTTCGCCCTTCTTCACTTCGTCACCGAGATTCTTCGCCGAGGCGACCACTACACCGGCGAGACGCGGCACTACGTGCGCGACGCCGTCCTGGTTGAACTGGATCTCACCCTGGAGTTGCAGGGTGGAACGGATTTTCGCCGGGCCGGCGGCTATTACCTCGATGCCGGCATCCTTGGCCGTGGTCTCGTCCATGCGCACCCGCCCTTCCACCTGCTCGTAGGCCCAGCGGTAGGCCTTCCCCGCGTGCTTGGCAGTGATCTCGACGTCGAACGAGTGCGGCTCCTCGACAACCTGATCGCCTCGCAGATAGTCATTTTTCTTGGCGAAGCTGAAGATTTGCGGTTTGGCCCCAAGCCGGGAGAGCGTGATGTTGACCTGCGTCGAAGCCGGATCCAGAGGCGCGTCCTGCTCGTAGGCGTAGACCCGGAACCGGGGTGGCACGCCTTCTTCGTAGATCGTCACCTCCAGACCAAAATCCCCTTCGCTGAAGTACTTGCCGCCGTGCGGTCCTTTGCGGGGTTCGACCTCTTCGTGAGCGTCGTCGCCCTCAGTGTGTGTCGCCATTTCTGCGATGTCCGCATCTTGCGATTCCTGCGCTCCATGCGCGTGCCCTTGCGCGTCTTCGTTGCCTTGCTTGTCTCCGGCGTGGGCATGTCCGTGCTCTTCTGTTGCCGGTGCAGGAGGCTTGATGGCGACGATGCGTTGTCCAAGCACAACACCTATGGCGATGACGATCCCAACTCCCAACAACTGCGTGATCTTCATTGCTGACTCCTCAATTCCTGCGATGTACGGGCCTGGTCGGCCTGAACGCCGTCGAGTTCATCGACGCCAACACCGATCAGGCGCTCAAGCTCGGCGGTTGCCGTGTGATACCGCGCCAGTGCGTCGAGAAACTGACCGCGTGCTTCAAACAACGTCCGTTGCGCATCCAGCACCTCCAGGTAACCGAACTTGCCCTCCCGGTATCCGACGGTGGTCGCTTCGAAGGTACGCTGAGCGACGGGCAGGACCTGCTCGCCAAGCACCGCAACCTCCGCGTTTGCCGCCGCAAGCGCCTGGTAGCGCTCATTCACCGCGCTCAGCAGCTTCAGTCGCGTAGCGCGCTGCTCGAGGTCGGCGGCAGTGAGTCTGGACTGCGCCTCCTGCACGGCCCCCTGGTTGCGGTTGAAGAGTGGTAACGGCACGGACAGACCGACTACGAGCGCCACATCGTCGGTCTCCGCGAACTGGCGCACGCCGCCATTCACCGTCACGTCGGGTATGCGCTGGGTCTGAGCCAGATCGAGATTGCCTCGGCGCAGCTCCATCTCCGATGCCCAACGGGCAAGGTCGGGATTGCGGGTGACTGCCGCTTCCACCTCGGCGAGAGGCGGCAACGGCGAGACTTCTTCCAGGTTGGCGTCAACGCGTTCGAACGTAGCCCGCTCTGCACCCCAGGCGGCGGCAAGCCGTTGCCTGGCTGCCGCGAGTTCGCTGTCCGCGCGGGTGATGTCCAACCGGGCGCGCGATACGGGGACCTGGATGCGCGTCTCCTCCACCGGCGAGACCTTGCCGGCCTGCACGCGTTGCTTGACCGTTCGTTGGACCTCCTCTGCCAGCTTTGCGAGTTCCGCGAACAACGCCCGCCGCTCCTGCGCGGCAAGGACAGCGACGAACGACTGGCGTGTCTCGGTAATGAGATCCAGGCGCCCGGCTTCGCGGTCCCACAGGACAATGTCACGCTCCAGTCCGACAACGCGGGCGCGCTTGGCGCGCTTGCCACCCAGCGCGATGAGTTGGCTCACCCCGAGCGTGGTTTCTGCGGACTCGAAACCGCTGTGAGCGCGACCACCGGCGAAGTTCTCCACCTCCAAGCCGACTGCCGGATTGGGACGGAGACCCGCTTGCAGGGCTCTGCCCTCTACGGCCTTAATCTCACAAGAGAAGACGGCGAGGTCCGGATTGCCGGCGAGGGCAAGCTGCAAGGCCCGCCGCAAGGTGATCACTTCGTGGGCTTGGGATTCAGCGCTGGTTGTTTCCGGACAAGTCGCTGTGCCGATCTCGGGTGGCGCCAGTGTTTCGGCTCTCAAGCTAGCGCCGCCCGGCAGATTAGTGATCAGCACAACAACAAAAGTGAATACGCCCTGGTAAGACATGACGGCTTCTCCGTTGCTCGTGGAATGACGCCGGCGCCGTTAATCCGACGCGGCGACTTGACCCGCGTCGACAGCCGACGCGCAGAGCGACGGAGAAGACTAGATGATGAGAACTACAGTACGGCGCTCGGTGATCGCCGCACGGGCCGGAACCCTGTAGGAATGAGAAACAGACGGGAGGCGCGCTTCTACCACCCGGATTAGATAACTGGAAACAAAACTCAGCGGTTGAACGTTTCGCTTTTCGCTGTCAGAAGTAAGCGAATCTTTATGGCGCGCCGAGTTCCCTGACACTATCGGGAGATCAGTACAGTCACCGCAGTGGCGGCCGAAGACGGCCTGCGCAGCGACCGGTTGCGGGTCGTCTCGCACGGCGCCTGCCTGGGCAGGTTCCGTGCAACGACCGTGAGCCCCGTCTTCGATGGCGATGTGCTTACCGGGCGCGATGCACACAACCAGGCCGGTCATTGCGCCGGAAACGACACCAGCGTTGGTCAACAAGGCGACGATCGTTGCCCCGCTGATCCACTTGCGCAATCTTCCAAACCCGCGTTCCATGAGAGCGATTATAACGAATCAGTATCGGGAAAACGCCGCCAAATCGCTATCGCAGGCTCAACCCTGCGTGAGCAACCTGCGCAGGTCGATGACTGCGGCGTTGGCGCGCGAGATGTAGCTCGCCATCACCAGGGAGTGATTGGCGACGAAGCCAAAGCCGGTGCCGTTCAGTATCATCGGACTCCAGATTGTCGCCTGAGTTCCTTCCAGTTCGCGGATGATCTGGCGCAGGCTTACCTGCGCATTCTTCTTCGCCAGCACGCTGCTGAAGTCGCTCTCCGCCGCGCGCATGAAGTGGACCAGCGCCCACGCCGACCCCCGCGCCTCGTAGAACACATCGTCAATCTCCAGCCATGGCGTCTTTACTGTCATCTCACTGGGACGCGCGGTGGAGTGCTTCGCCACGCTGTCGCCACTCAGATCCACGTTGACGCGTGGCTGCCCTACGCTGGCGCTCAGGCGCTGGGAAAGACTGCCCAGGCGCTTCTCCACGAGCGCCAGCCAGTCCACCAGATTGTCAGCGCGAGCATAGAACTGGCCGTCCTCCTGACGCTCATCGGCGAGCCGGGTGAGATAGCGCTCCAGCGCGCGCACGCCGGTGCGGTACTCGCGCTCCGTGGAGGGCAGGATCCATGACTCGTTGTCAAAGGCCAGCTGCGGGTCAGCGATCTGAAGATCGCCGTCCTCCGTGGACTGCGTCTGCGAACGGCTGTAGTCGTTGCGCATGGCGCGCGCGAGATCGCGAGACTGCGTCAACACGCCGAACTCCCAGTTCGGCACGTTGTCCATGAGCACGCCGGGAGGAAGTATATCGTTGCTCAAGTAGCCGCCGCGCTTCTCGAGCAGCGTGTCTACCGCCTCGATCAGGGTCGCGGTGGTGACATAACCGGTCACCAGTTTACGTTCGTCGCCGTCGGCGCGCTTGAGCGCGGCCTCGCGAACGTCGAACAGATCGGGCTCGAGGCTCCAGTAGATCATCAACGCGATATTTATACCGACGATCGCCGTGATGACGCCGACACCGGCCGTCATGCCCCGGCGCATGAACTCCTTCAACTTCAGCCACCACATCGCGATTCTTCCTGTCCTCTCAATCGTTCGCGTTCCGCGGGCGCCAGTATGACATCCAGCACGGCCGTCAGGCTGGGCGCGTCGACATACGCGGACGCATTCTTCGCCACGGCATCACGCCGGATGATGCCGCCGAAGCCGATGACCGGCACGCCCGCCTCGGCGGCCTCCAGGTCGGTGACGCCGTCGCCCACCATGACCGCCGAACCGCCATGCTGCAACAGGCGCCGGCAAACCTCCGCCTTCCCGCCGCTTGCGCAGAGCGGCGAGCCTGCATCGAAACCCGCGTACGCGCCGCCAGCGTCGAAGACCACATCCACGGCGTGCACGCGCTCCGCGGGGATGGTGAGGAATTCCGCCAGGGCCAGCACAGCCTGACGGATGCCGCCGCTGACGATGTGCACTTCGTGCCCGAGCGCGTGCAGCGCACTCACCGTCTCCTGCGCGCCTGTCACCACCTTGGCGACATATCGCTGACCCAGCCACGTCACTGCGGCTCGGGTCGGGCGGATGAGCTCGAGGCGGCGGCGATAGACCTCCTCCAGCGGGAGCCTTCCCTCCATCGCCGCCTGCGTCAGCGGCGCGGTCTGCGCGCGTACGCCGGCACGCTCGGCCAGCAGGTCGATGCCTTCCACCGCCGACAGCGTGCTGTCACAGTCAAACAACACGGCGCGCATCATAGTGTAATCTGCAACGCCTTGTTCACAGCCGGGATGGCCCGCACCTTCTGCATCAACGCTTCGCTCAGCGGCGTCGCGGTTTCGATGGCGGCGACAGCCTTGTCACTCCCCTCGGCGATGCCGAGATGCATGCGCGAGATGTTCACCCCCTCGTTGCCGAGCAATGTGCCCAGCGCGCCCACCACACCGGGCCGGTCATCGTGGCGGGTGAACAGCATATGACCTTCGAGCATGGCCTCCAGCTCATAGTTGTTGATGCGCACCAGCCGTGGATGGCGCTCGTCAAACAGCGTGCCGGCGAGCGTCATGGTTTCGCCGCCGGCGTGCGCCGTGACGACGATGAGCGACACATAGTCGTGGGTCTGAGCGGTGCGCGATTCGCTCAGGGAGATGCCGTGGCGCTTCGCCACGTGCAGCGCGTTGACGCGGTTGACAGGGCGGGTGTGATGCTCCTGCAGGAAGCCGACCAGGGCCTCGGTGGCGACAGGCCGCGCCTCCAGTTCCGCCGCCAGCCCCTGCAGCGACACCTCCATGCGGCTTAACGGGTTGCCCGCCATGCGCGCCAGCAATCGACCGAGCCGGCGTGCCAGTTCGAGGTAGGGCCGCATGCGCTCAGCCTGCTCGCTGCGGATGCGCGGAAGATTGACGGCCGTTGTCACCTCTCCGCTGTCGAGATAGGCGACAACCAGTCGCGCGATCTCCATCCCGACGGCGTGCTGCGCCTCCGCCGTCGAGGCGCCGAGGTGCGGCGTGAATTCGACGTTGGGCAGATCGAACAGTGGCGAGTTCCCTGGCGGTTCCTTCTCGAACACGTCCAGCGCCGCGCCGGCAAGATATCCGGACTGCAACGCGTCGCGCAGTGCCAGTTCATCGACGAGACCGCCGCGGGCGCAGTTAATGAGACGCGCCCCTGCCTTCATCCTGGCGATGCGCTCGCGGCTTAAGAGATTGCGCGTGTCGTCGACGAGCGGGCAATGCAGGCTGACAAAATCGGACACCGCGAGCAGCTCTTCCAAATCCAGCGGCGTGACGCCATGCTCGGCGAAGACCTCCCTGGTCACGAACGGATCATGGGCCACAACCTTCATCTTGAGTCCGAGCGCGCGCGCGGCGACGATCCGGCCGATGTTGCCGTAGCCGATCACACCGAACGTCTTGCCCGTGACTTCGGTGCCTGTGAAGTGCGCGCGCTTCCATTCCCCGGCGCGCACCGATCGATCCGCCCCCGGCAGCTTGCGGCACAACGACAACAGGTGCGCGATGGTCAGTTCCGCGGCGCTGACCGCATTGGCATCCGGGGTGTTGATCACGACCACGCCCAGTTCCGTCGCCGCTTCGACATCGACGTTGTCCACACCGATGCCGGCACGGCCCACCACCTTCAGCCGCTGCACCGCCGCCTCCAGAACCTTGCGCGTGATCCGCGTGGCGCTGCGCACGACCACGGCATCACAGTCAACGACGTGCGAGCACAGCTCCGACTCCTTCAAACCCGGCCGCACCACGACCGCCGTCTCCGGAAGAGATCGCAGATGCGCCACACCCTCCTCCGCGATGTCATCGGCGACCAGTATCTTCTTCACGCTGCCTCCCTCCTCCTTTGCAGGGCGCTTAAGACGTCGCGCCGCGGGCACCGTTCAGCATTCATGCGCCTGCGGCACCCTTCGCTTGCGCGTAAGCCCAGTCGAGCCACGGCAGCAGCGCCTCGATGTCGGCGCGCTGCACCGTGGCGCCGCACCAGATGCGCAGGCCCGGCGGCGCGTCCCGATACGCGGCGATATCATAGGCGACCTGCTCCTTTTCCAGCCGGGCGCAAAGCGCCTTGATGATAGACCAGCGCGCGTCCAGTGGTCGCCCCACAAACCACGGATCCACGATCTTCAGACAGACCGATGTGCAGGAACGGGTATCCTCGCGCTCGGCAAGAAAGTCGACCCAGGTCGTACGCCCCACCCACGCTGCAATGGCGGCGAGATTGCTCTGAGCGCGCCTGATAAGTGCCGGCAATCCGCCGATGGCCTCCGCCCAGTGCAGGGCATCGAGCTGATCCTCCACGCACAGCATGGAGGGCGTATTGATGGTGACGCCCTCAAACACTTCCTCGCTCAGCCTGCCTTTTTTTGTGAGCCGGAAGAGCTTGGGCAGCGGCCACGGCGGCATATAACTCGCCAGTCTTGCGACGGCGCGCGGACTTAGGGCAAGCATGCCGTGCGCCGCCTCGCCGCCCAGCGCCTTCTGCCAGGACCACGTCACCACATCGAGCTTCTGCCACGGCAGATCCATGGCAAACACGGCCGAGGTTGCATCGGAGATGGTCAGGCCCGCACGATCGCTCCGGATCCAGTCACCGTCAGGCACCCGCACCCCCGAGGTGGTGCCGTTCCAGGTGAAGACCACATCGCGGTCGCCATCAACCTGGCTGAGATCCGGCAGTGCGCCATAGTCCGCCGCGAGCAAGCGTACGTCCGTAAGCTTCAGCTCGTGGCGAATGTCGTTCAGCCAGCCGTGGCCGAAACTCTCCCACGCCAGCACGTCCACCCCGCGTGCGCCCAACAGCGACCACAACGCCATCTCCACCGCACCGGTGTCGGAGCCGGGCACGATGCCGACCCTGTACTCGGCGGGCAGTCGCAACAGCGCCCGGCTGCGGTCGATGACCTCCTTCAGTCTCGCCTGCCCGTGCTTTGAGCGATGCGAACGGCCTACGAAGGCGTGCGCAAGGAGCTGGGGCGTCCACCCCGGCCGCTTCGCGCATGGGCCCGATGAAAAAAACGGCCGTGACGGCCGGAGGGACGGAAACATCAGGTTATGTGCCTTTTCACATCAAGTGCTTATCATTCTACCCCGTTTATTGTGCAGCGCACTAGCTGGCACAATGTTGCGGCTAGTTAACCCGAACAACTCGCGCCAACGCTTGATCGACCCAGTCGCCGAGCCCGTGGGGAGGTCCCATGCATTGCTGCCAGCGTCTGTTCCTACTCGCAGTGTCCCTGCTCGCTGCGTCAAGCGTCGCGGCGCGACCGCTGGCGAACGAAGACATTCCGTACAGCCTGCGGCCGTGGGTCAAGTGGGTGCTGGCCGACAATGATCCGCGCGACTGTCCGTTCCTGTTCAATCGGGCGGAGGAACGGCGTTGTGCATGGTCCGCGCCGCTCAAACTCGATCTCCACGATGGCGGCGGCGAGTTTTCCGCCGGCTGGCGGACGTATGTCGCCGGCTGGGTCACCCTGCCAGGCGACACCCAACACTGGCCCCAGGAGGTCATGCTCGATCGCGAGCCCGCCGTCGTAGTCGAGCGCGGCGCGCGCCCATCGCTGTGGCTCGAGCCCGGGAGCTATGAACTGACCGGACGGTTCGAGTGGCCAGAGATACCGGAAGCCTTGTCGATACCGACCGACGCCGGGCTGGTGCAACTGAGCGTCAGCGGCCAGCCGATCCCCTTCCCTGTGTTCAACGAAGAGGGGCGGTTGTGGCTTTCCGGGCGCGGCGGCGGCGCGCCCGACAGCGGGGAAGCCGATCGGATGACGCTGCAAGTCCACCGCCGTATCACTGACGATAATCCTCTTCAGGTCGCCACCCGCATGGAGATCGATGTCGCCGGGCGGCCGCGCGAGACGGTGCTGCGCGGCGCCCTCCTCGAAAAGTTCATCCCCTTAACTCTGAACAGCGCGCTGCCTGCACGGCTGGAGCCGGATGGCGGATTACGGGTGCAGTTGCGCGCCGGGCACTGGACCATCCAGCTCGTTGCCCGACACCCAGGCGCGCTCACCACACTCACGCTGCCGGAGGCGTCAGACCCCTGGCCGGCCACTGAACTGTGGGCCTTCGAGGCGCGCAACCACCTGCGACTGGTGGAGGTGCAGGGATTGAGACAAATCGATCCGCGCCAGACCACCTTGCCTGCCGACTGGCAGCAGTTCCCCGCCTATCGAGTCGACGCCGGCGAGACACTGCGCATGCGGGTCGTGCGCCGTGGCGACCCGCAGCCGGAACCGGATCGGCTGACACTACGGCGTCAACTGTGGCTCGACTTCAACGGTCACGGCTACACATTTAATGATCAAGTGGGCGGCACAATGACGACCGGGTGGCGGCTGGAGGTCAACGAACCGCTCCAGCTCGGACGCGCCGCGGTTGACGGTCAGCCGCAGCTCATCACGCGGGCGCCGGGCACCGCGCGACACGGCGTGGAGGTTCGCCGCGGCAGCATCAATCTGGACGCCGATGCCCGCTACGAAGGAAACATCCGGCACCTCCCGGCAGTCGGCTGGGACCACGACTTCCAGCAGGTCTCGGCCACGTTGCATCTGCCGCCCGGCTGGCGGCTGCTCGGCGCCAGCGGCATGGACGACCGGCGCGCCACGGGTGCCTGGCTGCACCGCTGGACACTGCTCGATCTATTCCTGGTACTGATCGCCGCCGTGGCGGTGGCCAGGCTGTGGGATACGGGTTCCGGGCTGCTCGCCCTGGTCACGCTCGCGCTCATTTGGTACGAGCCGGGTGCACCGCGTTACGTCTGGCTCAACCTGATTGCCGCGATTGCGCTGCTGCGGGTTTTGCCCACGGGCAAATTGCGAGTGCTGGTGAGCGTGTATCGAGCCGCCGTGCTCATCGCGCTGGTAGTCATTGCCGTACCGTTCATGGTCGACCAGGTTCGCACCGGCCTGTTCCCGCAACTGGAGTATCCGTGGCAGAGCGCAGGCGCGGCAGGCACGCCGCCTGCGGCCGAACCGCCGGCCAGGGCGAGGCCGGTGCAGGAGGAGGCCGCCGCGCCCGGCGCCGCTGCGGAACCACCCATGGCCGCCGAGCAGGCCGTGCCTGCCGAAACGATAACTGCCGAGAAGAAAGCCGAGTTATTCCCTCAGGTGAAGGCCGGGCTCTCGGAGTATGAAACGGTATACAGCTACAGCGACCACGTCGGTCGCTCCATCAACTATAAAGAGGTCGACCCCAAAGCCAATGTGCAGACTGGGCCTGGAACACCGTCCCGCTCAACTGGCACGGTCCGGTCGCGCGCGATCAGAAGTTGCGCCTGCTGCTGCTGTCGCCGCGGCAACTTCTCCTGGTCAACCTGCTGCGGGTGGTGCTGGTGGCGCTGCTCAGCGGCGCGCTGCTGCGCGCCAGCCTTGCAGGCCTGCGGAAGACACCCGCCTCACTCGCCGTTCTGGCGATCGCCGCCGGGGCGTCATGCATGATCCCGGCGCGCGTGCTCGCCGAGGACTTTCCGTCACCCGATCTGCTCAACGAACTTCGCACCCGCCTTCTTGCGCCGCCGGATTGCGTTCCCGCCTGCGCGCAGTCCCCGCGCCTGCGCCTCAACATCGTCGGTGACGCCCTGCAGATCCGCCAGGAGATCCACGCCCGGGAAGGCGTGGCCGTGCCGCTGCCGGGAGCCTTTAATCACTGGCTGCCCACGGAGGTCAGCGTCGACGGCGAATCTGCGATCGGTGTGGCCCGCGCGGCGGGCGGGCTGTGGCTCAACCTTGCTGCGGGCGCGCACCAGGTGGTCTTGAGTGGGCCGCTACCACCGCTCCCCAGCGTGCAACTGCCGCTGCCGCTTCAGCCGATGCGCGTGGAGATCGAGCAGGCCGAGGGATGGCGCGTTGACGGCGTGCGCGAGGACGGCACCAGCGAGACGCAACTGCTGCTCTCCCGCGACGAGGGTGGACCGACGACCGCGATGGACAGTGAGACGGCGCCCGGGACGCTACCGGCTTTCGCCCGCGTCGAGCGCACGCTGCGGCTTGGCCTGGACTGGCGCGTGGAGACGCGCGTCGTGCGCCTCTCCGCGCCCGACAGCGCCATCGTGCTGGAGGTGCCACTGCTCGCGGGTGAGTCAGTCACCACTGAGAACATCCAGGTGAGTAACGGCAGGGCGCAAGTGAGCCTGCCCGCTCAGGCGGCCGAGATGACTTTCGCATCGGTGCTGGAGCCACAAGGCGAGATCAAACTCGTCGCGCCGGAGACTACTGCATGGGTCGCGCTGTGGCGCGCCGACGTGAGCCCGGTGCTGCACGCGAGCTCAGGCGGGATCCCCATCGTACACCATCAGACGAGTACCGGCGCCTGGCTGCCGGAGTGGCGGCCATGGCCGGGTGAGTCCGTAACGCTGCGGCTGACGCGCCCCGAGGGCGTGGAGGGTCGCACTTTCACCATCGATGCGAGCGGTCTCCTGTACACGCCCGGGGAGCGCGCCACCGAGGTCAATCTGAATTTTAACCTGCGCAGCAGCCAGGGTGGGCAGTACACGCTGACCCTCCCTGAGCGGGCGGAACTACAGACCGCCACCATCAACGGCGTGGTACAGCCCATACGCCAGCGGGATCGGCTGGTCACCCTGCCGCTTACGCCCGGCGCGCAGAGTACCGGCCTTATCTGGCGCGAGCCGCGTGGGATGAGTGGCCGCTACAAAACTTCAGCCGTCGGTCTCACCGTGCCCAGCGTCAATGCCAGCGTGCAGATCAAACTGCCGGTCGATCGCTGGGTGCTGTTCACGCGCGGACCGCTGCTGGGACCAGCGGTGATGTTCTGGGGAGAGCTCGTGGTCATCGTGCTGGTCGCCTGGGCGCTTGCGCGCCTGCCGCTGACCCCGCTCGGGTTCTGGCAATGGCTGCTGCTCGGCATCGGGCTGAGCCAGGTTGCGATCGTGATGAGTCTCATCGTCGTGGGCTGGCTGCTAGCGCTCGGATGGCGAGCACGGTTACCCGCCGACTCCGGCAAGACGCGATTCAACAGCATGCAGATCCTGCTCGCGGCGCTGAGCGTGGCGGCGGCGTACTGTCTCTATGCGGCGATCCGGCAGGGGCTGCTCGGATTGCCGGACATGCAGATCGGCGGCAACCAGTCGACGGCGCAGCAACTCAACTGGTACCAGGACCATGTCGCCGCGCTGCTGCCGCCGGCGACCGTCATCTCGGTACCGCTCATCGTCTATCACGCGTTGATGCTGGCATGGGCGCTGTGGCTTGCCTTTGCGCTGATGCGCTGGCTGCGTTGGGGCTGGGGCTGCTACAGCACGCATGGCTTGTGGCGAACTTTCAATCCGTTCAGGCGCAGTGACAAAACGGAAGCGGCGACGCCGCGGGCGACCGAGAGTCCTGCCTGAGAACTTCCCTTCGCGCCGTCCGCTCCCGGCGCGAAGAGAGGTGCTTACGCGCCGAGCAGGCTGCGCGCCTCAGTGATTTGCGCTCGGCCTCGGTGAGGACCTGGACGTTTCTAGTTGGCCTTGGCGCCCTTCTCGCCGATAGAGATCAGCTCGATCTCGAAGACCAGTGTCTCATTGGGACCAATCGCGCCGCCCGCTCCCTCCATGCCGTAGCCAAGTTCCGGCGGAACCACGATCTCCCACTTCGAGCCTTCATTCATCTGCTGCAGCGCCTCTTGCCAGCCCTTGATGATCCCGGTCAGCGAGAAGGATACCGCCCCGCCATGGCTGGCGGAGGAGTCAAACTCGCGACCGTCTGTGAACCTGCCGGCGTAGTTGACCTTCACCGTGTCTGACGCCTTGGGCTTCTCGCCGGAACCTTCCTTGATCACCCTGTAGAGCAGACCGCTCGGCAGTTCTTTGACGCCTTCCTTCTCCTTGTAGCTGGCGCGGAAGGTCTCACCCGCCTTGAGGTTTTTGGTCGCGCGCGCCTTCAGCACCGATGCCTGCTGCGCCTTGACCAGCTTGTCCGCCTCCTCCGGCGCCAGGCGCGGGGTTGCACCGCTCATCGTGTCCTTGATCGCCAGTGCAAACGCATCGGGGTCTACCTCAACCCCCTGCTTCACCATGCTCTGTCCGATCTGCATGCCGATCGCGTAGCTGAACTTCTCCAGGTCACTGCCGAGCGCGCCGCCCCCCTCTTCCTGCGCATGCGCGGTCGCCGCAGCGAGTAACGCGATGGGAAGCAACCGGATCATCAATTTCATGTCTGGATCCTCAAGCAGCATTCATCGTTTGGAGGCCATGCACCGATGCCGACAGCGTTACGAGTGCGTGACATCCCCGCGGGAGCGCGGCATCTTCACACAACTCGCCGGATGCGCCAAGTGCTGAGCCTCTCACCACCGCAACTGCGTATCCATCGCGTTAAAGGCTCCTGCTCGGCGATCAGGTTACGTGCTTCGGCGAACTGCCCGCGACTCGGCCAGGATCTGCTGACTCAGCCTTGGACCGGCCTGCTGACCGGCAAGTTTCCAGAATGCCGGCAGGTTGACGATGGCGGGCAGCCGCGGGCGCTCGGACCTGCCTGTGCAATCATGGCTCTCGCCAGTCCCGCGCCAGGGACCGCGGAGCCAGCCAATCATCGTTGCGATGGGAAGTATCTTGACGGGTAGGAAGCGGTAAGCACCGCACTGCGCGGTCGCCAGCGGCCCCGCCCCACGCTGCCGCCGGCTCAACGACGCGCGGGCCGTTTGGCGAGCTTCCGCTGCAGCGTCCGGCGGTGCATGCCGAGCTGGCGTGCTGCCCTGGAGACGTTGCCGTCGCAGTCGCCCAGCACCTTCTGGATGTGTTCCCACTCGATGCGCTCGACGGAAGGCGGATGCTGCGCCACCGGCGTGCTGCTGTCGCCGCCGTCGCGCGCAAAGGCCGCGACGATCTCGTCGGCGTCCGCCGGCTTAATCAGATAGTGCGTCGCGCCAAGCTTGATGGCCTCCACTGCCGTGGCAATGCTCGCGTAACCGGTCAGCACGACGATGCGAATTCCTCGATGCAGTTGCGCCAACGCCTCCACCACCGTCAGCCCGGATGGACCGGGCATGCGCAGGTCCACCACGGCGTAGTCGCACGCGTGCGCGCGTGCCAGGGCAAGCGCGCTATTGCCATCCGCCGCAGCGTGCACGGCATAGCCGCGTTTGCGCAGCGCCGCCGCTAGCACCGTGCGGAAGGTCTCGTCATCGTCCACCAGCAAGAGATCTGCGCTCATGCAAGCAGACCAGTCAACGGCAGATTGATAGCGGCCGAAACGCCGCGACCGGCGATCCCCTTGCGCAGTTCCAAGCGTCCGCCGAGCCGATCCAGGGTCGTGCGCGCAAGGTACAGGCCCAGGCCCATGCCGCCCGCCTTGGTGCTGACGAATGCCTCCCCGACATGCCCGTGCATGGCCGCCGGCAGTCCATCGCCTTCATCCCTGATCTCCAGCTTGAGTTCGCTCGCACTCCACGTGCCCTCGACCTCTACGCGACCCGGCGAGGCATCGGCTGCATTGTTCAATATGTTGATGAACACCTGCGACAGCGTCCGGTCAGCGACGATCTGCGGCGGCGGCTGCACACCGGCGAGCCGCACCGTTGCCGTCACCTCCGGCCGCAGCACCCGCCATTCGCCGATGATCTCATCGAGATACCTGTCGATGCTGACACGCGCGCCGGCCTCCGCAGGCGCCTGTCCCGCGCCGCTGGCCATGCGCGCCAGGATCTCCTTGCAGCGACCAACCTGACTGCGAAGCACACGCAGACCTTCCACGCGCGAGGCCTTATCGCCGTGATCGCGCTCCAGCTCGCGGGCCACCACGGCCATCGTTGCGAGCGGCGTGCCCAGCTCATGCGCGGTGCCCGCGGCAAGCGTCCCGAGAGCGATGAGTTCACGCGCGCGCGCCAGCTCGCGATCATGCACGCGCAGCGTGGCGCCGATGCGCGCGACAAAATACGCCACGATGCCGGCGCTCAGGAGAAAACCCAGCCACATTCCCCACAAATGCGGCGAGAAGCGGTCGTCCTCGTGTACCCAGTGCAGCGTGTGCACGTGAAAGAACATCAACGCGGTGTAGCAGGCGGCGGCGCAGCCCACCAGCAGCCAGGTATAGGCAGACCGCAGCGTCGCCGCCGCCACCGTGATCGGCAGCAGGAACAGCGACGCGAACGGGTTCCACGAACCACCCGTGAAATACAGCAGCACGGCAAGCGCCGCGATGTCGATGCACAGTTGGTGCAACACGCTGGCTTCACTGACGGGCGCCTGTGTCGTGATCCGGCGCCAACTGCGTACAGTCACCAGGGCGAGCAAACCCATGACGATGGCAATGGACGCCCATGGCACCGGCGTGTCGAGCAGAACATGGGCAACAACGAGGGCGATGACCTGGCCACCCATTGCGATGGCGCGCAGGAGCAGCAGGTAACGCAGGCAGAGACTGGCCAGTAGCATTGTTCGGCGAGTTGTGACAGGTGTGAGACGGAAGCCGACCGGTATTCTATTGTATCGGCCCGCCAGCTTGCGTCCCATGCGGCGACCCGTCACAGGCCAGCCATGCTTTCCCGTGCGCCGCCGTTGCCACGAGCCCCTCGTCCAGGACCGGTGAAGGCAATATGGCGATAGCGTATCATGCCTGTGACCGTTGCATTGGGTAGTGTTGTGGATCCGAAGACACCTGATCATCACCCGGCTGTCGACGACCTGCAGCCTGTCGCGGGCGGTGGCTTGCTGCACCGGCGGATCTTTCTCAAGCAAGGTCTGCTCACAGCCACTACGGCGACGCTCGCGGGTATCAGTCTGCGCGGACACGCCGAGGTCCGGGCCGTGTCCGCCAGCGACGCGCTCGCCACCCCGGCGTGGATGAAGAGACCCGGCCTGCCGTTTTCCAACTACGGTCAACCCTCGAAACACGAGAAGGTCGTGCGTTGGATCGCGGCCAATGCCGCAGTGCCCGGCAATGGCGTCTCTTGGACACCGCTGCAGGAACTTGAGGGGACGATTACCCCGAGCGGCCTGCACTTCGAACGCCACCACAACGGCGTGCCGGATATTGATCCCGCCCAACACCGGCTGCTCATCCATGGCATGGTGAAGCAACCGCTCCTCTTCACGATAGAGAATCTCGCGCGCTATCCATTGCGCTCGCACCTCATCTTTCTCGAATGCGGCGGCAACAGCAACGCCGGGTGGCGCGAGGAACCCGTCCAGACCGCCGCCGGCCTGTTTCACGGACTGGTGTCGTGCAGCGAGTGGACGGGGGTCCCTCTGTCGATCCTGCTCGATGAGGCCGGGATGGACCCGGCGGCAGGCTGGATCATCGCGGAGTCCACCGACGCGATCGCCATGAACATCAGCCTGCCGGTCGAGAAGGCCATGGATGACTGCATCCTCGCCCTCTATCAGAACGGGGAGAAGATCCGGCCGGAAAACGGCTATCCGCTGCGGCTCATCGTGCCCGGCTGGGAGGGCGTGCTGAACGTGAAATGGTTGCGCAGGCTCGAAGTGACGGATCGTCCCGTCATGGCGCGCAACGAAACCGCCAAGTACACCGAGCTGCTGCCCTCGGGCACGGCGAGACAGTTCACCTTCGTGATGGAAGCGAAGTCGCTCATCACTGCACCATCGCACGGCTTCACGTTGCCCGGCGCGGGCTACCACGAGATCGGCGGGCTGGCCTGGAGCGGTCGCGGCCGCATCGCGAAGGTCGAGGTCTCCGCCGACGGCGGCAAGAGCTGGGCCGAGGCGGCGCTGCAGGAACCGGTGCTGGCGCGCTGCTTCACCCGCTTCCGGATGGGGTGGAAATGGGATGGCGGTCCGGCGATCTTGAAGAGTCGCGCCATCGACGAGAGCGGATATACGCAACCGGAGCGTGACGTGCTGGTAGCCGAGCGCGGACGTAACGGCTACTTCCACTACAACGCCATCGTCGCCTGGGAAGTGTCGGAAGACGGTAGCGTCCACCATGTCTACGCATGATTAGCGCACGCTTGAAAAGCGTTCATGCGGCGCTCGCATTCATGACGCGAGACGCGTCCCCACTCGTCCCCCTTTTGCAAAGGGGGGTACGGGGGGAATTAAGGCTCAGAAAATTTGTCGTGATGTCTACGGTGATTTTCACCGTGGTTCTGACCTCAACTGCGTCGGCAGACTCGAGCAAGATAGAGAGTCCGCATCTCGGAAAACCAGCCAGCAAGGAAGACATCGCCGCCTGGACTATCAGCATTTACCCGGACGGCCAAGGACTCCCGCCCGGCAAGGGTACCGCCGCGGAGGGCAAGCCGCTGTTCGCGCAGAAATGCGCCGGCTGCCACGGCACAGAGGGACTCGGCGGCACGGCCGAAGAGCTGGCCGGCGGCAACCAGCCGCTCGACAGCGAGTATCCCGACAAGAACGTCGGCACCTACTGGCCCTACGCCCCCACGGTGTTCGACTTCACATGGCGCGCCATGCCGATGGATGCACCGGGCTCGCTTGCGGCGGACGAGACCTATGCCATCACCGCCTATCTGCTGTACTTGAACGGCATCATCGGCGAGACAGAGGAAATAAACGCGCAGACACTGGCAAAAGTAAAAATGCCCAACCGCGACGGATTCATCTGGATCGACGCCAAGGGCCAGCCGCCTCCCAACCAGTGAGTGACGCGATGAAGCCCGGCGCAAGTCAGGCAACCTGAGAATGGTGCCTTTGCGGCGGCGCAGGTGTCCGCCGACACAGTGGCAGCCATCACGGCCGTCTTGGAGGTCGCAGCCCGCGGGCTGGTGACAGCGAGTTGCGCGACCACCACCGGCACGGCAACTTCACTCGTGTCGCCGCCATCGACACTCGCTGGGAGCATGTCCTCGCCGGTTGTCTTTACCTGTGGGGCCCGCTGCAACGCCGCGAGCCAGGGCGGCAACCGCTTGCCGCTCGAGCCGTCGTTTGTTGCCGCGCTGCCACTCGCTTCCTCAAGGCGCGGTTCACCCGCCGCTTGATCGGCTGGGATCTCCTCTGGGGTGCCGCCCATGGCTTCGGCGGCCTTGTCTGTACTGGCGCACCCGGACTCTGAACATTCTTCGCGCCCTGGCGGAGTCTCCTGCCCGGACGGGGATTTGGCTCCTGCCGGGTAGTCAACAACCGTTGTGCCACCGCCTAATGCGACGCGCGCCACAGGCGCCGCTAAACCTTGGCTGGCGCCGGCCGACAAACTCAATAAGAGATTACGGCGCGTCCCCGGAGGCGCATATGTCGGCAGCGGTGATTGAATTGAACTCTTGGAAACTCAGAGCGAACGCGAAGGAATACGTCCAGCGTTTCCTCGAGTATGGCTTCGAATGCGCGGCGCTGTGGTCAATGGATCACGTTCCTGAGAGTGATGCGGCACGCTTCAAGTCCTACGTGCGCGAAGAGATGCGCAAGTGCGGAATGCAGGGCTAGCATAGCGGACATCCTCTCCACACGCTGACATCACTTCCACCTGCCAGCCTGCCGGCAGGGCGCCCCATTCCTTAAATCCCGCTCTTCCCGAAAAACAATCACTGCTCGGCGCCACGAACGAGGCGGCGATCCTCGATCTCTCGTTGTGCGCGCGACTCGGCCGCGCGCGCCTCTTCGCGCCGGTAGCGGCCGGCGACGCCGTCTAGTGCCTCGGTGCGGCGCTTCCTGCCGATCCACGCCTCCTGGTACTGTGCGTCAAGCTGCGACTTAAGCGCCATCTGGTGCACCAGGTGCCTGATCGCCACATCCAGCTTCTCGATAAACCGGCGCAGCTCGCGCATCTGCACGGCACTCATTGCCGCGCCGCTACCCAGCCGAGTCATGTACTCCTTGCGGCTCGATTGGAGTTGCTCGATCTTCTGGGTCAGCTCGTCGAGTTCGCGGCGGTTTCTCAGCAGCCGTTCGGCTTCTTCGCGCTCCGCCTGCGCCGCCACCCAGACGATTCTGTCCATCCGTCGTGAGCGTTGCATGGTCTCCCTCCATGTTTGTATGCTGTCAGCCCGTCTGTCCAACGTTGATCACCGCGCGCAACTGCTCCAGCGTCTCGGCCATCGATACCTTCTCGCGCATGTCCTGGCGCAGAAAGGCCTGCAGCTGCGGCTGCACGGCAATAGCCCGATCGAGGTCCGCATTGCTGCCCGCCTTGTAGGCGCCCACGTTGAGGAGGTCACGATTCTGCTCATGGAGCGAGTACCAGTGACGGAACGTGCGTGCGTACTGCTCCTGCTCAGGCGAGACGATCTGGCGCATGACGCGACTGACTGATGCCTCGATGTCGATGGCCGGGTAGTGACCGGATTCGGCGAGTCGCCGGGACAGGATGATGTGCCCGTCGAGAATGGCGCGCGCGGCGTCGGCGAGAGGGTCGTTGGCATCCTCGGCGTCCGTCAGCACCGTGTAGAAGGCCGTGATCGAACCAGCGCCTTCCCTGCCAGTGCCGGCGCGCTCGACCAGCGCCGGCAGCCGCGCGAATACCGACGGGGGATAACCACGCGTGGCCGGCGGCTCGCCAATGGTCAGCGCAATCTCGCGCAAGGCCTGCGCATAGCGTGTCAGCGAGTCCATGAGCAGCAGTACGCGCAGACCGCGGTCGCGGAAATATTCCGCCACGGCCGTGGCCAAGGCGGCGCCGTGCACGCGCATGAGCGGCGGCATGTCGGCCGGCGTGGCCACCACCACCGCCCGCCTGAGACCGTCCGGGCCAAGACTCTCCTCGATGAACTCCTTCACTTCGCGGCCGCGCTCGCCGATGAGCCCGACCACGATCACGTCGGCGCTGGTATAGCGCGTCATCATGCCGAGCAGGATGCTCTTGCCGGCACCGGTAGGCGCAAACAGGCCCAGCCGCTGGCCACCGCCCACCGCGAACAGGGCGTTGATCGCGCGCACGCCGACATCGAGCGGCTGGCGGATGAGCGTGCGCGCGAGCGGATTGATGGGCGTACCCTGGAGGGGAACGCGAGCCTGCGTGCGCGGGGCCCGCTTCCCGTCGAGCGGGCTGCCGGCGCCATCGATGACGCGGCCGAGGAGCTGCTCGCCCACCGCCACGTCGCCCGCGCGGCCGATGGGCACCACGCGCGCGTCCGGCGCGAGACCGTCCGGCGATCCCGTCGGCATGAGGAACAGCCGGTCGCCGCCGAATCCAACCACCTCTGCCTCGACCGGCGCGCCGTTGCGGCTGGCTATCCGGCAGCGATCGCCGATGGCGGCCTGACACCCCGCTGCTTCCAGGGTCAGCCCCACCATGCGCGTGAGCTTGCCCTCCACGACAAGGTTCATCTGCGCGTCGCGCAGGCGCCGCAGGTAGGGAACGAGTCGCTGGCGCCAGAGCTCCTGTCGCTCAGCCACTGCGCTCGCCTTCGCGCACGCCGCCGAAGACACCAGCGATAACCGCGTTCAGACGCGCCTCCACGGTGGCGTCGATGAACGAGGTGGCGGTCTCGAGCAGGCAACCGCCGCGACTCACAATCGGGTCCTCCTCGATCGCGTAGTGCTCCTGCATCTCGCCGAGCGAAAGCGCGCGGCGGACTATCTCCACATCCTCGGGATTCAGGTGGATACGAACATGCCGTGAGGAGACCGGCAGGCTGGCGATGGCCTCGCGGACGACCGCCACTATCTCATCGGGACTGGTTTTGAGTTCGCGCCGCACGAGCTGGCGTGCGATCAGGATCGCCATCTCGACCAGCGAACGTTCCATCTCTTCGTCGAGGTTCTCGATGGGTGTGGCGAGCGTGGCGAGCAAAGAGGCAAGCGAATCCAGGCGATGCTGGTAGGTACGCTCCAGCTCGACCCGGACCTCCCGCTGACCTGCCTCGCGCCCCGCGCGGCGACCGAGGTTGAAGCCTTCGTGGTAAGCCTGCTTCTGGATCTCCTCGAGGGCGCGGGCCGTGAGCGGCGTGGCGGTCTCGCCCCCCGCGCCTGCAGTGATATGACCCTCCACCGCTGGCAGGTCCCAGATTTCGCACTCGCCGACGGCGTCGCGACTGAGGATGCGGGGAGCGCGTCTCTTCACAACATCTCCCTGAGCTGCCGCCGCCTGGTTCGCGTGGTTGCCATCAGAGCATCTGCTCGCCGGCCACCGCCAGCACGATCTGGCCCTCGTCGGCCAGCCGCCGCGCGATCGTGATGACCTCCTTCTGTGCCGTCTCGATGTCGGAGAGCTTGACCGGTCCGCGCGACTCGAGGTCCTCGCGCAGCATCTCGGCGGCGCGTTGCGACATGTTGGAGAAGATCTTCTCCTTGATTTCCTCATCGGCGCCTTTGAGCGCCAACACCAGCATCTCGCTGGAAACCTCGCGGAGCAGGGTCTGGATGCCGCGATTATCGATCCCGACCAGGTCGTCGAAGACGAACATCAGATCCTGAATCGACCGGCACAGTTCGGCGTCAGCCTCCTTGAGTTGGTCGAAGATCTTCGACTCCATGCTGCGGTCGACGAAGTTGAGC
Organism: Chromatiales bacterium; assembly: GCA_052388435.1. Classification (GTDB taxonomy): domain Bacteria; phylum Pseudomonadota; class Gammaproteobacteria; order JAJPIJ01; family JAJPIJ01; genus JBQTIC01. The sequence continues at coordinate 21,997 of JBQTIC010000115.1, forward strand.
ATGTTGGCCGCGGACTTCACGCCGCCGATGGTCGAGGATTTGAGGGCAGCCGTGTTGCCCTTCAACTGGCGCTCCAGAATGTCATTCAGCTCCTGCATCGCCTGCGGCTGGACGCCCTTCAGGGTCGCCACCCGCAAAACCAGATCGGCGCGCGTCTTCTCCGGGAACGTCTGCAGCACCGCCGCTGCCTGATCCGGCTCGAGGTAGGACAGCACGATGGCGATGATCTGCGGATGCTCCAGCCTGATGAGCTCCACTACCGAACACGGGTCCATCCACTTCAGCGACTCCAGCGCCTTGGTGTTGCCGCCGAGCAGGATGCGGTCGATCATGCTCGCCGCCTTCTCCTCGCCGAGCGCGCTGACCAGCACGCTGCGGATGTACTCGTCAGAGCCCACCCCCAGCGAGGTCTGGTTGCTCACGTTGGTTACAAACTCTTTCAGGGTCGCCTGCACTGTCTCCTTGTTGACGTTCTGGAGCGTGGCCATGGCGATCCCGATCTTCTGCACCTCCTTCGGCCCCATGTACTTGAGGATCCCCGCAGCGGCCTGCTCGCCCATGGTCATGAGCAGCACGGCGGCCTTCTCGACCCCCGACAGTTTGCCCGGTTGTAAGCGCTCGGCCATGTTGTATGGCGGTTATTCCACACTCACCCAGTTCTTGACCACCTGGGCGGCGAGCTTCGGATCGTGGTTCGCCAGGGTCTTCACGCGGTCCAGTTCGTTGATCACCGTGCGGCCAGGTGATTGGAGCTGCCCGGCGTTCCCGCTCTCATGCGCGAGCGGCGTCGCAGAGGACATTGCAGCGGGCGGCAACGTCAGCGCACCGTCGCCGGGGGGCATCGGCTGCGTGCCGGCGGAGATGGCCAGGTCCTTGCCGGTGAGGGCACGGATGGCGGGACGGATCACTCCGAAGGCGAGGAGGAGCGCGAACAAGCCTCCAAGGATTTGCTTGCCCACATCCATGACCCACGCCTGCGTCCACAGCGGTGGTTCGGGCAGTGGCTCGGGCTGCTCTGGCCGTGTGAAGTCGGCATTGGTGACGTTGACGGTGTCGCCGCGCGTGGCATCGAAACCGACCGCTTCCTTCACCAGCGCGGTGATGCGTGTGAGCTCCTGATCGGACAAAGCCGTTTTTACCGCCTTGCCGTCCTTGCCAAGGGTGGTGCGGTTGTCCAGCAGCACCGCGACCGAGAGCCGGCGGACGGAACCCGCCGCCATGCGGCTGTGGCTGATCGTGCGATCTACCTCGAGGTTGCGGGTCGCCTGCCGGCGTGTGCCCTGAGGTGTCGCAGTTTCAGCGACCGCGGCGCCCGCGCCGGGGAGGGTGTTGCCGGCCGCAGCGGCGGCATTGTCGGCCATCGCCTGCGCGTTGGCGGCGACGCCGGCACTTGCGTTCGCAGCGGTCCTCTCCGGCGCGGTTGCGGCAGAGGGGTGCTGATTGCTGAGGGGTCCTGGCACGCCGCCCGCGAGGCCGCCGGTACGGCTCTCCTCGAGGGTCTGTTCGTTGCGCACGCTCTGCGCGTCCGGATTGAAGCTCTCGCTAGTCTGCCCGGTATCGGTAAAATCGATCTCCGCGGCCACCTGCGCCTTGACCCCCTCGACGCCAACCAGCGGCGCGAGCATGTCCTCGATGCGCTGCGCGTAGCTGTCCTCCAGCTTGCGCATGTAATCGAAGCGCTCCGTGGCAGCGAGCATCTGCTCCCGCCGCTCGCCGCCGGAGAGCAGCCGGCCCTGCTGGTCCACCACCGTCACGTCCTGCATCTTCAGGTGAGGAACGCTCGCGGAGACCATGTGGGCAATGGCGGCGACCTGACCCTCCTCCAGGCGCCGTCCCGGATAGAGATCGACAAGCACCGAGGCGCTGGGGTCTTTCTTGTCGCGCGCGAAGACCGACGGTTTCGGAATCGCGAGGTGCACACGGGCACTACGGACGTTGGAAAGCCTGCCTATGGACCTGGCCAGTTCCTCCTCCAGGGCGTGCTGGTAGCGCGCCATCTCCGCCACCTGGCTGCTGGCAAAGGGACCGGTATCCTTCTCAAGCACCTCGAAACCCATGCTGGCGCTCTTGGGTAAACCGGCGGCGGCGAGCTTGAGCCGCGCGTCATAGACCTGCGCGGCGGGCACCATCAGCGCACCGCTCGCGTTGTCGAGCTTGTAGGGAATGTCCGCCGCCTGCAGCGCGTCCATCACCTGCGTCAATTCGCGGTCGGAAAGGCTTGAATAGAGGAGCCCGTAGCTCGGAGTGCGCGACCACATTACCACGCCGACACCCAACGCGACGGCGGCGGCGATCCCGACCAGCACGCCGGCCTGGCGCAGCCACACCGTGCCGATGTTTGTCGGCACCAGCATCACTGTGGTCTGCTCAGCCATGAACGGCACCCCGTGCTCTGTGCGACATCATCCGCAGCATCTCAGCCTCTTGTTTCTGCTGCCGCCCATCAGATCTGCATGTTCATAATTTCCTGGTAGGCGGCGAGAAGCTTGTTGTGCACCTGTGTCACCGCCTGGAAGGACAGGCTCGCCTTCTGCATCGCCAGCATCACCTCGGCGATGTCTGCGTCGCTCGCGCCAGTCTCGAAGGCCGTGGCGAGTTCGCTGGCACCCATCTGTGTCCGGTTGACGTGGTCGAGCGCGCTCTTGAGGATCGTCGCGAAACCGCCCCCGCCCGGCTGCGTACCCTGCACCGGCGCCGTCTCCGCGCTGCGCGCGCAAGCGGCCATGGCGCGCATCTGCGACAGGACTGAGTTCATGTCGATGTTGTTCATCTGTGGTACTCCCTGTTCAATTCGAAGGCCTGTGCGCGGCGCCCGCCAGCCGCGCGGCACGCCCAGACCCGCCTCGCGCAGCCGCGCCGGCCTGTGGTGCAAGGTGCGCTCACTGATGCCGAGCTTCGCTGCCGCTCTTCTGCGGCTGCCGCGGCTTTCGTCGAGCGCCTCGATAATGAGCCGTCGCTCGCGCTCCTTGTCCTACGCGAGCCGGCCGATGCTGGCCGCCTGCTTGGCGCTGCTGCCTGCCCCTGCAAGCGCGCCGCACAGCGCCGGCAGCCGCACCGTGAACGTGCTGCCGCGCCCGTCGCCGTCTTCGAGGCTGATCTCGCCGCCGTGGGCGCACACGACGGCCTGGGTCACCGCCAGACCGAGACCCCTGCCACCCATGCGGGTGGTGAAGACCGGTTCGAAAATGGCTTCGCGCAGGTGCACGGGGATACCGGGGCCGTCATCGACGAAACGCAGGACAACGGTCTCGGCACCTCCTGGCGCCGCCTGGATCTGCAACTGCCCGTGGTTTGCGCACGCCTGCCGGGCATTGTCGATAAGGTTGCGCAGCGCGCTGACAAGCGCATCGCGGTTGCCGCGGATGGCTATTCCCGCCGCATCATCCCGGACCGCGATGCGAAAGGACCCGGCTTCAGCCTGCGCCTCGGAATCCGCGGTCAACTCCTGAAGCAGCGCCGCCAGCGGCAGTTCCGCCGTCTCGAAGGCGCCGCCGCGCGCGAACAGCAGCATGTCCGCCACCAGCCGCTCCAGATGCTGCAGGCACTCGAGCGACTGCTCCACGCACTTGGCCCGCCCGGCCTCGTCGCCACGCCCCGTTCGCAGGCTGGAGAGATAGAGGGTCGCGGAGGCGAGCGGGGTGCGGATCTGGTGCGCCAGCGCTGCCGCCATCTCGCCCATCGAGGCGAGCCGGCGATGCCGGTTCAACTCCTCGAGGAGGCCGCGTGTACCGGTCACATCCTTGATGAGCAGGATCTGTCCGTCCTCCCCTTCCAGCGGCTGCGTCGAAATGTTCACGCGCCGGCCGTTTTTAAGCGAGATGTCGTGACCGTCGTCCCAGCGTGGCGCGAACACCTCCGCTGCTGCATCCCGCCACACCTGACCGGTTGTTAACGCGCCCAGCAGATCGCGCGCCGCGGCGTTGCATTCACTGATGCGTCCCTCGCCGTCGAGCACGACCACCCCGGCCGGCAACGCCTGCAGCAGGTTGGACAGACGCGCCGACAGGCGCTTCCTGCCCTCCTCCTGCACGCTCTGCGCGCGTTGGGAGATCTCAAGCTCGCGGGCGAGATCGGTGACCCACTGCTCGAGGTGCTGATGGGATTCGGCGAGGCCGAAGTAAGCCTCCCGGAAGCATTCGAAAGCGACGCGCATATCGCCCAGCGCGCGCATGGGCGTGACGTTGTGGATGTTGGTTTCAGCGACCATGCTCGATTGCTAATTGCCGGTGGCTCAGAGGTTCCCGGGAGGCGGTCCAGCAAAACCTATGCCACGGGATTTTCGCAGCGGGCGCGGCGCCGATGCGGCGCCGCTCATATCAAGAAAAGCAACCAACGATCAGAGCATTAGAAGCGTGCGGCGCGGTCATGGCCAGGGCCGGGGAGGAAAGATGGCGCTAGCCTTATGGCGCGCGAGGGGGTCGGCACGCGGCAGGCGTCAGACCCGGCGCCAGCGCGCCGGAGCGGGTGTCAATTTTCCGCGGCGGCGTCGGCTTCGCGCTCTAGACCGAGCTTGCGCATCTTCTCCACCAGCGTGGTCCGGCCCATCATCAGCCGCTTGGCGGCATGCGCAACAACCCAGTTCGACTCCTGCAGCGCCTGCAGGATCAGATTGTGCTCGAGGGCGGTGAGATGCTCTTTGAGGTCGATGCCACCGCGCGGCAGGCGCATGTACTGCGCAGGGTCCGGCATCACCCCACTGGCCGACTGGGTCGCCAACGCCTCGCCCTGCGCTGGGGCGTTGGAATCAATGATCTGGTATTTCTCCGGCAGATCCTGCAGATCGACCATGCCGTTCGGATAGAGGATCGCCAGCCGCTCTACCAGATTGGCCAGTTCGCGGACGTTACCCGGCCATTTGTAGTGCGACAGGGATTGCATGGAGCGCGGCGTGAACCGGATGGCCCCGTGGCCGTCATGGGAGCTGCGCTCGATGAGGTCGTTGACCAGCAGCGGCAGGTCCTCGCTGCGGTCGCGTAGCGGCGGCGTCTCGATTGGAAACACATTCAGCCGGTAGTAGAGGTCTTCGCGGAACCGCCCCGCCTCGATCGCCTTCTCGATGTCCACGTGGGTGGCGGCGATGATGCGGACATTGACGGTGATGCTCCTGTTGCTGCCGACACGCTCGAAGGTCCGCTCCTGCAGTACGCGCAGCAGTTTCACCTGCATGGCCAAGCTCATGTCACCGATCTCATCCAGGAACAGGGTGCCGCCGTCGGCCATCTCGAAGCGCCCCTGGCGCGCAGTGATGGCGCCGGTGAATGCGCCCTTCTCGTGCCCGAAGAGCTCGCTCTCCAGCAGGTCGGCGGGGATCGCGCCGCAGTTGACGGGTACAAACGGCTTGTTGCGTCGAGCGGAATGGTAGTGGATGTGCCGTGCGACTACTTCCTTGCCGGTGCCCGACTCGCCGGTCACCAGGACGTTGGCGTCGGAGCCGGCGACCATCTCGATCATCTTGCGCACGCGCTGGATGCACTTGCTGGAACCGACGAGGCTGCGAAACAGTTCCGCTGGCCGCTGGGCGCCCGTCTGGTGCCGGTTTTCGCGGTAGGTCTGCACCTTCTGCAGCGCGGAGCTGAGCCGGCGCGCCCGCAGCGGCAGTTCCACCGTATCGATGACGCCCGCCTCGAGTTCCGCGGTGAGCTTCACTCCGCCTTTTGGATCAAGCACCAGGATCACGGGGATGTACGGATCGACGGATCGCACCTTGCGCAGTACCTCCAACGGCGTAATGCCGGCCCCGGTGCCGCCCAGGACCACCATGTGTACGCTCGATCCGTTGGCGTTGAGATGTTCGGTGAATCCTTCCAGCCCTTCCATCGGCAGCGGCTCGTACTCGAGGAACTCAAGCGTCGAACTGATGTGAGTGCGGTTAACGGGATGCTCCTCGAACACGAGAACCTTGTTGCTCAACATTGCTCCCCCTCGGGCACGAGACCTGCTTGCGATCTATCAAGGGCCAATGGCGGACCGATGAACCTATGATGTCAAAAAGTTGGCATGGAATAAGTGCCTAGTTCGTTAGCAAGCCAGGGGCCAAAATCTTGGCGCTAAGTAGAACCTATTGATCAATAAGCGTTAGTGTAGAGACTGTGGCAACCAGTTAAGATTCCGTTCCGGCAAGAGCCAGCTAGTCGTCGCAAACGAGCGACAGAACTCTGTCACAGTTTACCCGCAAACGCTGTTGCAATCGGTTGACGACGAAACCGCAGGGCCCGTTCATCGCACCGGCGGATCTTGTTTCCGGACCTGTCGGATTCGCTGAGAGGTCTAAACCAAAAGGGGGCGCCTCTGGAGGCAGCGGGAAGTGGATGCAGCGGCTAAGCCGCTGACTTGAAGGTGCGGCGGATCCGGCGGCGCTGCGCCAGTGCGCGCATCTGAACGCCCAGTTGCTTCCTTGCCATGCGACAGAGCATCAGCAACTCTTCGTTCCGGGCCAGCAGCGCATGCAGCAACGCGACGGTCGTCGCGTTCGTATCGTGATGGAGGCGCAACGTTCTGAGGCGCCCCAGGAGCGTAGCGCGTTCGCTTTCCAGCTCTACAACGCGCTTCCAGTTTGCCTGCCGTGCGCTGTCGCGTATCTGATCCGACAGCCGCATCACGCCATCCAGCAGCATCTCGATAAAACGATGCGGAATGGCGCTATGGGCATCAATCTGGGTGTATCTGGGGAGCGCCGTCAGAGAGGCGCTCCCGGCTCAGGCCTGCTCGTCCAGGAGCACACCCGTGATCGCGGCCTCCAGCCGGCTGGCGATGACGAGCATCTCTTCCGACGGGATCTGCCGGATCATCTCCTTGGTCTCGCTGTCGATGACCTTAATGACCATAGTGCCGCTCGCCTTGTCCACGCTGAACCGCAACGTACGCTGTGTGCTCTGTATTTGCTCGCTGGCGTTGTGCAATGCTTCCGCGAACTGCGCGCTGTTGCGCTCACCCTCGCTCTTCCCCTGTAGAGACACCGCCTGCGTGGCGGCTGCCGGCCGTACCCGATCGCGGGACACCCGCGCCCCGTGCCTGGCTGGCGACGCACCGTTGAAAAACAGGCTGTCAATCATAGATCGTGTTCTCAGGTTCAAAAGCATGGGGGACACCGTCCTTGTCCGCCCGGACGTGCCCCCCTTTAATCACCGGCATCGTCAGCGGCGCTGTTCACGCGCCGGCCAGCGGGCAGACGACCGAAACCGACAACGCCTGCTGCGAGACGTTGAGGTCACGCTGCGCGTTGAGCGACATCATGTTGGTGTTGATGACTTGAGCCATGATGGAAACTTCCAAGCTTAAAGCGCGCGGGCACCTTGGTGCCGACGTTCGGGCGGGTTTGTCTTTGGCGGATATGTTCGTGAGACACGAACATTCACCGCCTCCGGAGAAGGTATCGGCGTGTCGGCGGCAATCTTTAAGGAGGATCTTTGCCGCCGGGCGGCCATGCCCTGCGGCCCGGCAGGGGGACTTAAGACATTGATGCAGTTGCGGGATTCAGGCCAGAGGCCCACGGCGCCGAGCTACGAACGTAACGGCAGTTGGTCACAGTCTGCCGCCGGCGCCAAGCGCCAGGTACACCATCCGATCCATACGCCCGTCCTGTCCCGTCGTTCTAGCTTTCAAAGGTTGGCGCATGACGGCCTGGCGCATGCGCCCTACTGTGTCCCGTTAGCTGATGTCGATGACTGGCTGGGTACCTGGTCGGCGGTGCTGTTCACCTGCGCGTTCACCTGGAAATTGCCCTGCGCAACGGTCATCTTGATCAGCTCCTCGGACAGATCGACGTTCGAGTCTTCCATTGCCGGTCATCGCGTGCGTACTTGGCCGAGCCTTCCGTCTCCGCCCGCTGCGTTCCAGCCATGGCCACCGCAAGCCAGGCGACCGCCTGATTGATGAACCGGCTTTCCTTTGGATTCACTTCCAGGACGGGTGCGAAGCGGCGGAATCTGTCGAGGGCGGCGGCGAACAGGGTCATCGCGTGCTGTGGCTTCAGATCGATGATGTACCCGACATCGTCAAGCAAGGCGCAGAGACGTGGCAGTACCCCGTCCAGGTTGCCGCCCGCCGCTTGCGCGCACAGGCCGTTCGCGAACACACTGAGACAACGCAGCGTCTGGGCATGTCGGGCTGCCGGCGTACTCACCCTCATGTCTTCGTCGGCCATGCTGTAGAGGACGATCTCCGGGAACATCCATGCGCGCGCCACCGTGTAACCGAGTTCCGGGTAGCGGATGCCAATCGTTGAGCGCGCCGCCGTGTCGCGATCGGCGCCCTGCGCGATCAGCTCCTCGATGTCCCGGTAATCCTCCCTGAAGTAATACAAGGTCAGCGTTCTGCCGAGGTCATGCAGCATGCCGCAGATGAACGCCTCCTCCACGTCCTTGATGCCGCACCGGGCGGCGAGAAAGCGTGTCATGACCCCGGCGACGAGAGAGCCGATCAGGGCATCCTGCAACTCCTGGCTGGCCGTTTTAGCGTTGAAGTGACCTAAACACGCCAGTACGTTGCAGGCCGTGCAGACCTGGTCCGGACCCAGCACGCGGATCGCGTCCGCAACGTCACGGACTTCGCCGGAGAAAATGCCGAAGAAGGCCGAGTTGGCAAGCTTCAGCAGCCCCTTGGTCATGGCGTCGTCACGCAGGATCGCGTTGGCGAGCTTGTCAGCCTGGGCATGGCTGTCGGCGGCCGTCAACCGATTGAACTCGATGAGCGTACGTGAAATCGCGGGGAAATCGCCTTTGCGCTGGATGCGGTGCAGCACGAACTCTATGGTGCCGTGCAACGGCGGGTCCTGCTCGCCGCCGATGTAGCTGATGTGGCGCGCGGCCTGCGTGAGCGCCTCGAGCATGGCGCCGGCATCCGGGTAGCGGGCATCCGGATCGCGCTGCAACGCCGTCTTGAGCACTGCCGTGACGGCACCGGCGGGGTCGCGCTCCTGCAACGGCTCCCAGTCGATCAGCGCCTGCCGGATCTGCCTGACGATCGCGTCGTGATTATCGCCGCTGACCGCCGGCACGCCGGTGATGAGTTCGTAGGCGATGAGGCCGAGCGTATACACGTCGGTACGCGCGTCCAGATTGCGGGTGGTGGTGTGCTCGGGCGAAATGTAGCGTAGCGTCCCGGTCAGCTCACCGGCCCACGGTGCGCCGGCGACGCGCGAGAGGTCGAAGTCCATGATGCGCGGACGCCCCTCGCGGTCCCGCATGACGTTGGCCGGCGTGAGGTCCATGTGCAGGATGCCCCTGGCGTGCGCGAAGGCCATGCCGTCGAGGATCTGCTTGGCGATGCTTACTGCCTCTGGCAGCGGCAGTGCGCCGCGCTCGCGGATCTCTGCGCGAAGATCGTTCCCCTCGAGGTACTCGCACACCAGATACACGCGGTTGCCGGCAATGCCGACATCATAGAGGCTGATGATGTTGGGATGCCGCAAGCGGGCGAGATTCCTCGCCTGCGGCGAGATGGTCGGCGTCAGCACCGCCGGGTCGGCATGCAACACCTTGATCGCCACGCGCCGCCGCAGGTATGGGTCGTGGGCGAGGAACACAACGCCGTGCAGACCACGACCGAGCTGCCTGATGATCGAAAAACGCCCAAGATTGGGAGAATTCTGTGTTTGCATCTGCGTCCTGAGACTCGGCGGAGCGGCGGCTGCAAGTCAGGGCCCCTGCTCCATCGTGTTGTATCGGCAGAACGGCAGGACTTTTGAACTGATGCATGTGGCGGTCACCGCAGCGCGGGTTTCGGTCACGTGCCGTCGCCGCTCCGCCGCCTTACGCGGCAGGGCCGGTGCGGGGAAGGCCCCCACCGGCCTGATTCGGGTTCCCTCGGTTATGGGGTTTCCGGCGATCGATCCTTCAGGAATTCCAGAATCGCCTGTTGGGTGTCTGCCGCGAGGCGAGGGGAAGTTGCCATCTTCCTCAGGCCGGAGCGCACCGAGCCATCCTCCTCTTTCAAAGCAATGCCCTCGAGCGCGGTCCAGGCGCTCATCTGCACCTCTTCGCTTACATCCTGCAAGGCCGCCAGCAGGGCAGCGATGGTTTGTTCCGTGGTCTCTTCGAACTCTTCCAGGCTTTGCGCCGCCGCGCTGCGCACTTGCGGGTCGGGATCAGTGGCCAGCGTGGCGGTCAGCAGCATTTCCGCTTCATGCGTAGGGTAAGCGGCCAGTTGCTCGGCGCCGTCAACACGCTGCCGGGAATCGGCGCTTTTGAGCCACTGGCGCGCGAGCGCCACCTGCTCCTCATCGATCTGCGCATCCTCCTCGATCTGTTCCGCGGTGAGGGGCGGCGGGCTGCCGGCTCTCTCCGCCAGGGCAAGCAGATCCGTCTGTGACGGGACCGAAACGGTTTGCCTCTCTTGTTTGCTCTCGCGAGGGGGTGGACTTTCTTCTGCAAGGAAAAATCTGCCAATCAGGAATGCGGATGCTGTAATAGCGAGCAGCACGACAACCACATTTAGAAGCGCGTTTCCGGAGTTGAAAGTCTGCTTCAGGAAAATCATGACCGTTACAGCGTGAGGAAGAAAAAGGGCCCCGAGCGGGGCCCTTGAAACAGGATGATGGGCAATTCGCTGCGGCGTCGGCTAGTTGCCTTCGATGGAGCCGCCGTCATTCGCATCCGTAGGGTTGTTAACAGCGCACGCGGGATGGCCAAACGAATCAGGGGGAGGGGCGGCGGCGGGCTGAATCATCGCATCGTCTCCGGCAGTTGAAACACCGCCCGGAACGTTGTCCAAACCGAGGGCTTCGCGGATTTTCCATGCTACGACGTGATCGGTGCAGGAGGTGTCGCCGGAAACGCCTATGGCGCCTACTTTCCCGCCTTCGTCATAGAGCGCGAGGCCGCCGCCGAACACATTGACGCCGCCGATGCGCTTGTTCTTGAGCGGGTCGCCATTCGTGCCATAACTGTTCGGACTGCCCCTATACGCGCGGCTGGCATCCACCGGATTGCTTTCCTGCAAACCGAACAGGCTGCCACCGGGCTGGACCGCGCTGTAGAGGTTGGCGGTGGAGAGCGCGAGTCCGTCATGGCTGAAGGCGTTGGCGGTGTTGGCTTTCTGCGCCGAGATCACGCGGCTGCCGAGCCAGGCGGCGTTGCTGTTAGCGCCCGGGCCATTGGTGTTCACCACGTGACACACCTTGCCGGTTTCATCCACCACCGTGACCCACATGGGGAAATTAAGCCCACCGTTATCCCCTGGAACTGTGGCTGTTGCTGCAGCGATGAGATCGCTGCGAGACACGTCGTCGCAAGCGGCAAACGCCGCCTCGCTGGCAAGCGACAAACTGGCAACCCCTATTACGAAATGTAGCGCAATTCGTTTTTGCATATATTCCTCCTTGGTTGTGCTCCCTACCTGTTGCATCGAGTCAGGCGCACCTTTGAATCGGTGCACACAACTCTTAACTTAAGAATAGCTCCTTCTTTTTTTCCCACAAGCGATACTCAGTTGTGTCAAATCCTTGACGCAATCGCACCCGAGAGTGCCGACAGCAAGCGCGGCGTACGCGCGCTCACTCGGCGGCGAAGGCGCGCAGCTTGTCCTGAAGCGCCGCGGGCGTGAACATCGGCAGCGAGCAGGTCTTGTTGGTGCAGAGAAAGACGGCGGCCCTGCCGAGCTGCGGATACTGCACATCCGGGTTGGGCAGCGGCCCTTCGCTGCGATCCCACCACTCCACGCGCCTGTAAAGCGTTGGCCAGGCTACTGCTCCGGCGTGCAGTTGCCGGGCGTCGGCGTCGGCTCTGCTGCCCACGACGGTAATGTGCAGCGGCTCCTCGCTCAACTCCTGCGCGACCAGCAACACCCCGGGGAGCAGTCGGCGCGACCGGATCACGGCCGGCGCGGCAAGGTAGCGCCTCGCATGTTCCGCGAGTTTCCGGTAACGGCTGTCACCCGTATAGTGAAAAAGCAGGTTGGCCGTGCGCGCCACCGCCATGTTCTCGTCAAGCTGCCGCACCGGCGTGCTGAATACGCCCACCGCTTCAGCCTCGACCGGCGCGGTCACGAAGCCGCCCTGCCCGTGCTGGAAGGTCTGCTCGACAAAGTCCATCGCCCGGCGCGCGTGCTCAAGCCAGGACCGCTCGGCCGTCGTGGCGTAAAGCTCGAGAAACGCCCGCGCCATGTAGAGGCTGTCGCCGAGATGAAGCTGCGTTGCGGAAACCGAATCGGCGGCGACGGCGTCGCTCACCAGTCCATCACTCATCCGCGGCAGGGGCGACCCGGAGGCTTGTGCCTTCACTAACGGGCGAGGCGCTTGTGAATGGTCAACTCGAGTAGCGGCGGCCGTATGCATCGAAGCCGTTTCGCCGTGCGTGAAGCCTCCGCTCGCCAGACGATGGTTGGCCAGAATATAGCCCGCAGCGTCCTGCGCGCGCTGGAGCGCCGCCATGTCGCCGGTGATGCCGGCATACAGCGTGAGCGCGGCGATCGCCCAGCCGTTCTCGCGGGCGTAGACATGCTCGTCGATCCGCGGCATCGGACCTGAGCGCCGCTCGCGATCGCTCAAGGTGTAGAACCGCTTGCCCGTGAACTCCATATCGACGTCCGCATCCTGGCTGACGTAGAAGCCTCCCTGCGGCGAGCGCAGGAACTCGGTGAGATAACGGGCGATGGATTGCGCCACCTTCAGATCCTTCTCTTCCTTCCAGAGGCCATAGGCGAGCGAGTAGGCGCGCAGATAGCTCGCCTGGAACGACATGATCTTCTCGAAGTGCGGGTCGTTCCAGGTCGGTCCGACCGAGTACTGGTACACCCCGCCCCATACCGGATCGATGAGGGCCACGGCGGCGTCAAGCGTCTTCCTTGCCATCGCGGGCTGCCGGGTATCCCCGCGCAGAGCATTGCGCAGCGCGAACTCGATGCTGTCGGGGTCGATGAACTTCTGACGCGTGCCCCAGCCGCCGCGCTCCGCGTCATACAAGGCAAAGTAATCATCGAGGATCTCTTTGCGCAACGCGGGGTCCAGTACGGCCGCGGCCACGGGCTCGACCGGCGGCTCGGCAACCACGGACGGGCCGGGCGTAGGGTCGTCAATGATCGCCTGCAGGATGAGCGCGAACTGATCGGGCGGGATGTAGCCGCGGCGTTTCACGATCTCCGTCCCGTCAGGGGCAAAGATGATCGTCGCGGGCCAGCCGTAGTCCTCATAGCGGTTCGAGAGAGCGGGATGCGCGTCCTGATCGACGCGCACGGGAAGGTAGCGGGACCGGATCAGTTCGACGACCACAGGATCCCGATAGGTCGTCTCCTCCATCACGTGGCACCAGTGGCACCACACCGCTTCGAGATCGAGCAGGACAAAGCGGTTTTCGGCCTTCGCCCGGGTGAAGAGATCGCTCTCCCAGCCCAGCCACTTCAGTTCCTCCTCCGCTGCCAGGGCAGCCTCGGCCAGGGTGATCATCACACCGAAGATCAACGCGCGGACATTTGCCTTCATGCGAATCCCTCTGTCTTGCTCCTCACACATATATCGCTACGGGCCGGCTAGCGCCCTGGATGCAAGGTCCTCCAAAGCGCGGGCACCGCCCGTGACCTGCGACTCAATCTTGAACACAGAACCTGTCTCAAAGATGTTCGCGCCCACCCGGTGGCATGCAAGGACGCTGATCCACGCTGCCCGCCTGATCAAACAGACGCGGACCGCACCACTGCAGTTCCGTCCAGCTCACTCCTTCACTGACGCTTTCGGCACCATTTGAAGTCACTCATGATGGATCGCTCACCAGTTCAGTGCACGCAGGCCGCGCAGCGTTGTGT
>JBQTIC010000116.1:0-12148 GCA_052388435.1 Chromatiales bacterium
TCAGAGGTTCCTGCGGCACAGGGATGTGCCGCTATCTTCGACGGCGGCAAGCCGTTGAAGATGAAGCAAAGCAAAAACCACGCTTTTTGCTTTGCGTGCTCTGAGAAGTCCAGGATGGGCTTATTCAGAGCTTCCCTAAGGGGGAAAGCGGTTACACCCCCGTTCGCACTGCCGGGACTGGCTGGCGGGACTGCGATACTCCTCATTTGAACCCACGCGCCTCGCCCGCATCGAAGAAGACGTGCGGCAAGAAATCACGAAGCGCGTATCAGTCTCCAAGCGGGCGCGCCGGCTATTCCTGTATCGGCTTGGCGCGCTGCCCTTGGCGTATATCTTTGCCGGCTGGGCAGAGGGGCTTGACGTGCTGGCTGGGGAAAGGTCGCCGACGCCGGGGTGCGCGGACGACGATAAACCGACCCCGCCGCAGATGGAGGGTCCGTTCTTCAAGCCGCACTCGCCGCAACGCACTTCCCTGCGTGAGCCGTCGATTAATGGTACCCCGCTGGTGCTCGCCGGCCTTGTGCTCACTGTTGCATGTGAGCCGGTGGCCGGTGCGCTGCTTGAGTTCTGGCACGCCAACGACCAGGGCGATTACGACAATGACGGTTTCAGACTGCGCGGCCACCAGTTCACCGACATTGATGGGCGCTATCGTCTGGAAACCGTCATGCCAGGACTGTATCCGTTCCGCACCCGGCATATCCACGTCAAGGTGCAGACTCCCAATAACCCTGTATTAACCACTCAACTGTACTTTCCCGGCGAGCCGCGCAATCAGCGCGATTTTCTGTTCAATCCGCGGCTTGTGATGGCGCTTGGCGATAACGGCGGCGACAGGGCTGCACGCTACGACTTCGTCCTTAAACTCGGATAAGAGATCGCGGGCCGGACCCCGGCCATACTCGGCGCGGTCTCCTGCAAGTATCGTTATTCCGGCCCATCCCGCGCGTGGTGGTTGCGACACAACTTGCACGGTCGCTGTTGTTGGCAAAACACCGTTGGATCTCCTATCCTCGGACTTCCGTGAAAAAGAAAGCACTACCGGCACCCGAGTGCCGGACGCTTGCGCCCGATCAGTGGATCAACTGGCCGGACGAGAGACTGCTCGATCTCAGATTCTGCGATTTGCAGCTCAGCCTCGAGGGCAGCCCGGTCGCCGATCGCATCGCTCAGCTCCACGGGGAGCTGGAGGCGCGCAGCCTGGCGTTTCGCCCACACTTCTGGCTGTCGGAGGAATGGTTCACTCCTGATGGGGTCCCCGGCATCGCCATCCCTTTCTACCTCGTGCATCCGCGGCTCGCGCGACTGGAACTGAACCAGATGCTGGAAGTGGAAGGGGGCACGCCCGAATGGTGCATGCGGATCCTCCGCCACGAGACGGGGCACGCGATCGAGAATGGGTACTTCCTGCGTCGGCGACAACGGCGCCAGAAGCTGTTCGGGAAGTCCTCCGTTCCCTATCCCGACTACTACACGCCGAAACCTTACAGCAAGCGCTTCGTGCTGCACCTGGACATGTGGTATGCGCAGAGTCATCCGGATGAAGACTTTGCCGAGACGTTCGCGGTGTGGCTTCAGCCCGATTCGAATTGGCGAGAACGCTACGCTGGCTGGCCGGCCATGAAGAAACTCCAGTACATGGACGAGCTGATGGCGGAACTTGCCGGGAAGCCCTCGCCAGCAGCTACGCAGGAGATCGTCGATCCTCTGACGGCCCTCCGAACCACTTTGCGCGAGCACTACAAGCGGAAGCGGGACCACTACGGGCCGGTCCATCCGACCTTCTACGATCGCGACCTGGGCCGGCTCTTCTCGGATGCCCCACACCACGGCGCGAACAAGCGGGCCGCCGCGTTCTTGAGCCGCATCCGCAAGGAAGTCCGGCGCAAGGTCGCGGATTGGACCGGCGCCTATCAATACACGATCGATCAGGTGCTGGAGGGCATGATTGAGCGCTGCCGCGAGCGCAGACTCCGGCTCGCCGTCCCCGAGGAGCAGGCGAAGCTCGACTTCCTGATCCTTCTCACCGTTCAGACCATGAACTGCATGCACAGCGGTCGGCGTCGAGTAGCGTTATGAAAGGGCTCCGCATACTCGCACTCATGCACGCCGACCTGGTCCCGCCCGAAGACATCTCCGGGATCGATTTGAGCACGGTGCAGTGGAAGACCGAGCACCATGTGGTCCTGACACTGCGGCAATGCGGCCATGAGGTAAAGCCACTCGGGGTGAGGAGTGATTTGGGCGTCATCCGGCAGGCGATCGAGGAGTGGAAGCCGCACATCGCGTTTAACCTGCTGGAGGAGTTCGACGGTGTGGCGGTGTACGACCAGAACGTGGTGTCGTATCTCGAACTGCTGAAGGTTCCCTACACCGGATGCAATCCCCGTGGACTCATGCTTGCCCGCGATAAGGGCCTCTCAAAGAAGATTCTGCACTATCATCGCATCCTGTGTCCGGAATTCGCCGTCTTCCCGTTGGGGCGGCCGGTCAAGCGACCGAAAAGCCTGACCTTCCCGCTCATCGTCAAGTCGGTGTCGGAAGAGGCGTCGCTGGGGATCTCGCAGGCGTCGATCGTGGAGGATGATGAAAAGCTCCGTGAGCGGGTGGCGTTCGTTCACAACAGCGTGGGCTCCGGCGCGATCGTGGAGCGGTACATCGAAGGGCGCGAGCTTTACGTCGGCGTGATGGGCAATCAGCAGTTGCGGGTCTTCCCGGTTTGGGAACTGGTGCTGGACAACCTGCCCGACGAAGCGAGACGCATCGCGACCGCTCGCGTCAAATGGTCTCGGAAATATCAGACCAAGTACAGAATCACTTCCAGAGAGGCAAAGAACCTTTCAGACGGCATGGCGGAAAAACTTCAGCACCTGGCGAAACGGGTGTACCGCATCCTCGGCCTCAACGGCTATGCCCGTGTCGATCTACGATTGGATAAGCACGGCAAGGTGTACGTGTTGGAAGCGAATCCCAACCCGCAGATCGCGCTCGGAGAAGACTTCGCGGATTCCGCCGAGCACGCTGGCGTTCCGTACAGGATGCTCCTGCAGCGCCTGCTCACCACCGGCCTGAACTGGCGCCCCGCCGACTGGGGCCGGTAATCAGCACCGCCGTTGAACCCTCGGCCTTCGCAAGAGGCGTGTCCCAAACCACCTAGCCGGTCCTCCACTCCGGCCCTACCAACATTGCCACCGCAATGTTCAGCAACGAAAGAAGAAGGCTGCCCACGAACGCTGGCCGGAAACCGTCGATACGGATGCCTGGGGCAAAAGCGGCGACCAGCCAGAACATTAGCGCGTTGACGATCAGTAGAAATAATCCAAACGTGAGGATGGTCAATGGCAATGTGAGAAGCACCATGACCGGACGGACAAGGCCGTTGACGAGACCGAGGACGAGGGCACCGAGGAATGCTGAGCCCCAACCCTTCACCTCGAATCCGGAAACAAGATGCGCAACAAGCAGCAGCAACGACGCCGTTACGACCAGGTGGACAAGGAATTGGGCCATGCAGACTTTCCGATGGGGTTATCGGAAGAAGCACGTACTCCAACCAGTTCGCGGTGCTTGGTTACCCTGTTACGCAGTCCGCACCAACCGGTACGACCATCCGCTGCGCAAGCATATCCCTTCGGGACGTGCTCCCTTTGTTGGTCGAGCGAGACTAATAAGTTACCCATCCAAGACACTGTTCTGGCGCCAAGCCCTGGGCGATACTCGGGCGCTTTCCGGCCGACGTTGTCCTTAGCTTTCCTTCACGAGGAGCACGTTCACGGCCTTGACGATGACCCGGACGGTGTCTCCCTTCTTGACTTTGAGGTCCTTGAGCGTGTCCAGGGTCATCACTGAGCTCATCGTCCCGTCCGGGTCGAGTGTGACTTCGACCTGAGACATGAGGGCGCCCTTCTTGATTTTCTTTACCTTGCCGGTGAGCTGATTACGTGCTCCGTAGCGCATGGGATCCTCCAGAGAGTTGCGGTGCTGATGATTGGTGGTCGACCGGTGTGTCGTTGTGGTGTATGGTTATTTCGAAGGGAATGCTTACCCCTGAATACAGGATAGACCATCCGCGCATTAGCTGTAGTCACCATGTGTTGTCAGCCTCTCTCCCCGCCGCTTGCTGCCGGGCTATCCTACCGGCCACCCTTCGGCCACGCTAACGTGTAAGGCCCAGGGGGCGAAGACGTAACACATGACAGCCACCAGGACGACGCCGAAGATATCGACGGCCAGCCCTGAACGTGCCATCTGCGGCACGGTGATATAGCCGCTCGAAAACACAATCGCATTCGGCGGCGTGCCGGCCGGCAACATGAAGCCAAAGGACGCGGCGATACTCGCCGCCATCATGAGCGGGGCGGGATGCACTCCAAGGCTCGTCGCGCTCGCAGCAATCAACGGCAGAAGGATGCTCGTCGTGGCGACGTTCGAGGCCACCTCCGTCAGCGCCAGGGTCAGGAAACACACCGTCATGAACACCAGCAGCGGTTGTCCCTGCCCTACGCCCGAGATGAGTCCCGCGATCCAGTTGGACAGCCCGCTCTGCTGGATGCCGTAGGCCATCGCGAAACCACCTCCCAGCAGCACCAGCAGGTGCCACGGAATACGCACGGTGCGTTGCAGGTCCAGCGCAAACCGCAACGGCCGCAATGCCACGGGGATCAACAACAGTGACAGCCCGATGGCCATTGCCACGAGCGAGTCACCCGCGTCCTGCTTGAGCAGCTTTGCGACAGGCGCCGGAAAGCTCTCCACCGACCGGCCGACCACGTCCTCCCAGCCGAACGGCCAATGGTTCCACCAGCCCGGAATCGTAAAGACGCCAAGCTCGATGTCTTTGCGGAAGATCCAGAGAAACGCCGCCAACAGAAACGCGCCGAGAGCAATTCGCTCCCCGACGTTCATCGCGCCGAGCGCGGCACGCTCGGCCGAGATGATTTCATGACTGCCCGCGAATCCGTGCCTGGGCAGTGGCGCGGCGATGCGCACCAGGTAAAGCCATACCAGCGGCAGCGCGATGGCAACGATCGGCAGACCGACCTTGAGCCAGGTGAGGAAATCTATATCGCGACCGAGGAGTGGACTGGCCTGCTTGACGAAAATGAGGTTCGGAGCGGTGCCGATCTTGGTGCCGATGCCGCCGATGCTGGCAGCGTAGGCGATACCCAGCATAAGGGCCAGACCGAAGCGCCGCAGCAGCGGATCCCGGGCACCGGTCTGCTCCTCGAACTTGAGCAGCACCGCCATGCCAATGGGAAACATCATCATGGCGGTGGCAGTGTTGGAGATCCACAGGCTGATGAAGGCGGTCGCCACCATGAAGCCGAGCACAATACGGCGCGGACCCGCGCCGATTGCGCCAACAATCGCGAGCGCGATGCGGCGATGCAATCCCCATTGCTGCATCGCTGCGGCGATCAGCATGCCACCGAGAAACAGAAAATTGACCGGGTCGAAGTATTGCAGCGCCACGGCATAAAGCGGCTCAATGCCAACGAGGGGAAAGAGCACCAGCGGCAGGCAGGCCGTCAACCAGAGCGACAGCGGCTCCGTGATCCACCACGTCGCCATCAGCACGACCGTCGCTGCGGCCCAACGCTGCTCGAACTGCAGTCCCAGCGGCGCGGTCGTCAAAGCGATGATGACGAACAACGCGGGGCCGAGGACCAGTCCGATCCGCTGTCTGGTGCTGAATCCTCCCGGCTTGACTAGCATCGATATCGATGATGAGCGGCACACGCCTGCTTGTTGTTATCGGTGGCGCTGGTACGCATCGACATCATATCCGCAAACAACCGCGACAAGCCCGTTACAAGGCCGCGACAGATAACAAGAGGGGCGCCGATGCGCCCCTCTCCAACGATACCTCGCTACTGCAGGTCAGCCGTGCTTGGCCACCGTCTCGCTCACGTCAAATGTCTCGGTGTATTTGTTGCCCTTCGAATCCTCGACCTCGGCGCGCAGCGTGCCGCCCTCGCCGGGGATGAAGAAGAAGCGGTAGCTCGGATCGGTGCTGATCGAGATGCCGGTCTCGGCGGACATGATGAGCTTGTCGTTGTAGGTCAGCGTGAGCTTGTTGACGTAGTGCGGCGGCACGATGTTTCCGGTGCGCTGGTTCACCGACATGCCGGTGAAGTTCGGATGGCTGACGCTGAACTGGCCTACCGTCGGCTTGTCCGCGAGCATCTCACCGACAGTGCGGAATTTGATCTTCCCGGCAACTTTAAGGGCTTCATAGATGTCGCCGCCAAAGGGGTCCGAACAGCCGCCGGAGGCCTTGACGTAACTGGACACCATATGATGCTTGCCGTCATTCAGCACCGCGATTGCGCGCACGTTGCTGTACTGGTCGATGCGAATACGCATCGCCAGATCCGCCTTGCCCATGTCCGGTGTCATGTGGAAGGTGCCCACCAGTGGCTGGGGGTTATTGTCGACAACGACATAGATCGTTTCGATGTAGCGCTCCGGGGTCTGCGGGATCTGCGCCGTGATGGTCACCGGCGTCAGCGACGCGTCCTCAGCGCGGTACGGAGCTGTCATGTCGATGACGGTCTTGTCCTCGATGATGTTGGCATCCTTGAAGAAGGCATCCTTGAGAAAGGTGCCCCAGAGGTTCATGTCGGACTTGAAGTCCTTCGGTCGGGCGACCTCCAGCAAGTCCTCGGCATACGCCGCCGTACCAAGCCCCGCTGCGATCAGCAGCGCCAGCGCAGCTCCCGATCTGAATAATGAACGAACATTCATGGCCTTAGCCTCCTCAAAACGATTCACCACGCTCGATTGCTGCCCGCTCTGCGAACCTGCCTCTACGGCGCTCAGCGCACCCGAAGGACATTTGGCGACCGTTGCCCGTATGTCGGCGTCGGTGCCATTTGATTCGTCTATAACAAACTTACTATTCTCGACCTTGAAAACGCGCGGGAGGTTCCGCACACATTCGCCGGAGTGGATGCACACCTTTTCATCCCACCTCACTTTCAGCATATGCAGCTCCTCGCCAGGTTCCTTCGCTCAGCCAGAACTGAGCTATTCCCATTCCAGTTCCGTGAATGCCCGTGACACATTGCGCTTGTGGTGCTGATCCCACAGCTGCCAGTGATCGCGCTCCGAAGCGCCTACCTTGTCCATCGCCTGCTCGAGCGTACCGCCCTCGGCGATGATGGGGCGCACCTCCTCGGCCAGCATCTGCAGATATTTCCGTTCCTCAGCGAGCGACGTTTGCAGCGAATCGCCCACGGCACCGTGGCCAGGCACCACCACCCTGACTCCCTGCTGCTGCTCGAGCATGTCAATGACGGCAAGCCAGCCCTTCAAGCTGCCGTCGAGCGACGGGATGCGTTCCCGAAACAGGAGGTCGCCCAGCCACAGGGTGCCTGAGCGTTCGTCGAGCACCGTGATATCCGTCGTCGTGTGCGCCTTGGGGTAGGCCTTTAGCAGGAGCTTTCTTCCACCGAGGTCCAGTTCCAGCGTGTCCTCGACCGCCTTGTCCGGCCCGATGATGTCTGCCTCGGTCGCATTCTTACCGAGGTCGGAACGGAAGTTCTCGAGCAGAAACCCTCGGCTGCCGTCCAGCGCGCCGGCCAGAGCCGCGTGACCGACGAAGCTCGGCTTGTCGTCCCTGAAGACGACGTTACCGAGCACGTGGTCGAAGTGGACGTGCGTGTTGATGACGTAGCAGATGGGCGCTTGCGTGTGCTCGCGGATTGCGCTCTTCAAGGCCCCCGCGACGGTCACGGAGCCACCGGTGTCGATGACCGCAACGCATTTCTCGCCGACGACAAAGCCGATGTTGGCAATGTCATCGTGATCCGGGTCCTCAAAAGTCACGTGCTTGCCGAGATGCACGAAATTCCCCGGTGCGACCTCCTGCAGATTGAAGGGCGCCGTGTAGGCGACGCTCTGCCCCGTGAGTGCGACCAACGCGACTGCCGCGCTCAGGAGAACCGCCGCCAAACCTCTGTCCGCTGCGTTCATGCCTTCCCGCTCGCCCCGCTGCAACGCGTGTCAATTTAGACTGCCCGCTGCCGCCGGGTTCACCCCAGGGGCGACACCGCTCATCAGATAGTCGATGACGTCAGTCAGACGACCACGATCCGAGAACGCACGCGCCGCGACCATGGCGCCCTCCAAGGCGGCAAGGAAGGTGCGCGCGACCGCTTGCGGATCCAGGTTCGCGGCAATCTCTCTGCTTGTCTGGCCGTCAGCAACGACGCGCTCCACCCAGGACTCCGCGCCCTCCCAGAAGCGCTGCACGCCGGCGCGAACCTCCTCAGGGATGGTGTCCTGCGCCATCGCGAGCATGCACATGGGGCAGAGACGATCGCCCTCCCCGTAGGTCCGGATGAAAATGCCGCAGAAGCGCCGCAGCTTGTCGGTTGCGGAAGCCGCTTCCGCGTCGATACCTCGGAGCGCCTCTTCGAAACCCTCGCGCGCGCGGCCAACAATCGCCTCTCCCAGATCACCCTTGGTGGGGAAGTAGTAGTGAATGCTGGCGGTCTTGATGCCCACCTGATGGGCAATGTCGCGGTAGCTGAAGGCATGAAATCCGCGCTTCTGAACCATTTCCTGCGCGATATCAACTATTTGTTCTTGTATGCTCATGTCGGGTAGTAGATTCTATCTATGCATAGGTAGGCTACCTCAACAGGCTTCCTGCTGTCAAGGACAGGAGACCTGGAGCGGCACAAGTCGCCGGTTTCCGCCCTCACAACGACATGCCTTGTGTGCGACTCGGCCACGCGCGGAGTCCTACGCCGACCCGCCGCCGCGACCCGGTCAGTAAGAGGCGTGACGCGGTAAACTGCGAGCCCGCATTTGCCTGCGAACCAGGGACACGACGCGATGAGCAAACAGGAAAAATCGTTGTACATGACGGTGCTGATGACGCCTGACATGGCCAATTTTTCCGGCAAGGTGCACGGCGGCGCCATGCTCAAGCTGCTCGACCAGGTCGCCTATTCGTGTGCGGCGCGTTATGCGAGTAGCTACGTCATCACCGCCTCACTCGATCAGGTGATCTTCAAGCAGCCGATCGAGGTAGGCGAATTAGTGACCTTCATGGCCAACGTCAACTACGTCGGCACCAGTTCCATGGAGGTGGGGATCAAGGTCGTCGCGGAGAAACTACACACGCAGGAGCAGCGGCACGCGATTTCCTGCTACTTCACCATGGTCGCCGTGGGAGAGGACGGCAAGGCGCGCCCCGTACCGCCGCTCGAGTTCGAGACCGATATCGAGCGCCGGCTGTCCGAGGCCGGCAAAATGCGCAAGGAGATGCGCAAGGAGATCATCGAGCGCAACAATGCTCTGCACGTCGCCATCCCGGAGGGCCAGTCGCCGCGCGACAAGCTCGCCAAGCAACCGCCGGCGAAATAAAGAAGTCCACGCCGACGCTAGGGGGCGGGTTGATCGATACCGAACACCACCTCGACGGACACGGCAACTTCCTGCTCGCCGGTCTGCACCGGTGTGGCGGCCTCGGCGGTGGCCATGCGCGTCATCGCCCCCATCGGGATCGGCGGCGCCACACCGCCCCCTGCCTCACTGATGCGCAGCGGTTTCCCGAGCCTCATGCCGGAGTGCCTGGCATATTGCTCGGCTCTGGCTCTGGCATCCGCGTAGGCCTTCTCCCGCGCCTCGCTCTCGGCAGTGCCCGTGTCCTCGATACCGAAACTGAGACCTTGCAGGCGCGCGGCATCGCCGCCCGCCTTCACCGCTCCATCGAGCACCGTACCTGCGCTGCTGATGTCGTGCACCTTCAGTGTCAACTGGTGGCTCACTTCGTAGCCGCTGATGCGGTTGCCGCTGTCGGGCGCGTAGACCGGGTTGAGCCCGACCCAGGTTGTCTGCATGTCCTTGTCCTCCACCCTCGCTCGCCGCGCCGCCTCGAGCACGGCGGTCATGGCCATGGCTGCCCTCGCGCGCGCTTCTTCGGCGGTGCTCGCCCGCGCCTCCACCCCCAGATTGATGATCGCGATATCCGGCTTGACCGAGGCCTTGCCTGTACCGGTCACGCGGATGGAGGGCACATCGCAGCAGTCACCCGGCGAAGGTTCCTGCGCCCGGGCGGGATCGCCAGCCGCAATCAGAGCGAGTGGCGTCAATAGACTCCATAAGAACGCAATGCGTCGATGAACCATGCTGTCTCCTGGTGCTCGTTCGATGTGATGCCGCTTAGAACGCAGCGATCAAAGGCTCGGCTTGGGCGATGTTATCACCGGCGCGGCAACTGAGGGCTGCGAATCATATCACTGCTGCCGATGGGACAGTTTTTCAGAAATGCCGGTAGCCCGTCGCTTCCAGCTTCAGTTCCGAACCCACCGCATCGATGAGGCGCAGGCCGGGCCCAACCACGATCCGACCCGCGCGCGCCAGCGGACATTCGTTGCGCTGCGCCCACTCCGCCAGTTCTCCCTCGGCGGCCTCCGGCACCGTGAAGCAGAGCTCGTAGTCATCGCCACCCGTCAACGACAACGTGAGTGCCTGGCCTGGTGCCGCCAGCGCCTGCATCGCCGGCGACAGCGGCAGTCTCCCCGACTCGATGACCGCACCGCCGCCACTGACTTCCAGGATGTGTCCAAGATCGGCGGCAAGACCGTCGGAAACGTCGATCGCGCTCGTCGCTCGCCCACGCAGGAAGATGCCGAGATCCACCCGCGGCAGCGGCCGGAAGAGCCGTTCGCTGAGGAATGCTCGCTGCGCCGCAGGAAACTCCCTGCCTTCCCTCAGCATGGAGAGCGCCAGCGCGGCATCGCCCAGCGTGCCGGAGATGTAGATGCGATCGCCGATACGCGCGCCGCTGCGCCGGAGCGCCTGTCCGCTCGGCACCCACCCATGCACGGCCACCGTGATCGTCAGCGGCCCGCGCGTGGTATCGCCACCGATGAGCTCCACGCGATGGCGCGCGGCGAGCGCAAAAAATCCGATCGCGAAGCCCTTGAGCCAGCTTTCTTCTGCTTCGGGCATGGTCAGGGCAAGAGTCGCCCATGCCGGCTCGGCGCCCATCGCCGCCAGATCGCTCAGATTAACCGCAAGTGCCCGATGACCGATGTCAGCCGGCGTCGTGTTTGCCGGGAAGTGGACGCCGGCGACCAGCGTGTCGGTGGCCACGACCAGTTCATGCCCCTCGCGCACGCGCACCAGTGCGGCGTCATCGCCGATGCCGAGCACGACATCGTCACGACCGGACTGGTGGCGCCGGAAGTAACGATCGATAAGCTCGAACTCCGTAATCGACATGGACGCAACAGCGGACTAGGTGACTGAATGCAGGAATGAATAAGAAGACTCAATGCCGACAGCGGCTAGCCAGGAGAGGCGGAAGCGTCCTCACGCAGCGCCGCTGCTATCTCCGTCGGTCGGAGCAGGCGCGCGAGCTTGTCGAGCACCGTATTGATGTAGCGATGTCCCTGCTGCGCCCCGAACATCTTCTCCAGCTCGATCGCCTCGTTGATCACCACCCGCCACGGGACCTCCACGCAATAGCGCAGTTCGTAGGCGCCGATGAGCAGGATGGCGCGCTCCACCGGGTCGAGCTCCCGGACGCGCCGGTCTAGCACTGACTGCAGGTCGGCCTCGAGTTGCGTGATGTGCCTGGGGATACTGCAGGTCAGGGTCTGGAAGTAGTCGATATCGGCGTTCACTACCTCGCGTTCGGCGACGAACTCATTAAGGATGTCGCCGGGATCCTGGCCTGCCATCTGCCACTGATACAGCGCCTGCACCGCGCAGCGCCGTGCCCGCACCCGCGCCCGGTTGCCGCCGCCCTGCCCCTTGCTTTCCGCCGCTGCCATCACTTCGCCAGGTCGCGTATCACGTTCAGCATTTCGATGGCCGCAAGGGCCGACTCCTCGCCCTTGTTGCCGGCGCTCCCGCCTGCTCGCTCGGCCGCCTGCTGCATCGTTTCCGTCGTCAGCACACCGAAGAGGATGGGCATGTCCAGATCCGCACTGACTTCCGCGATGCCGCGCGCGCACTCTCCGGCCACATAGTCGAAATGCGGCGTCTCGCCGCGGATGACCGCGCCCAGCGCGATGAGCACATCATAGTCGCCGCTCATCGCCATGCGGCGCGCCGCAAACGGGATCTCGAACGCGCCGGGCACCTTTACCACCGTGATGCGGCGCTCAGCGACACCTTGCTTCTG
>JBQTIC010000117.1:0-5221 GCA_052388435.1 Chromatiales bacterium
CTCCGCCGCCGCTGCGTGTGCGCGGCGGGATCGGATACGCCGTGCCGAGGACGCCCGCGCTCAGTGAGCGGCGGAGGTCGGTCGAGCGTTCTCTATCACCTCTCCGGCTAGCCGGTGGGAAGCCCGCGCCAGATCGTCCACGGACAGAAAGCCCGCGATGGTCTTGTCGCGGTTCAGTACCAGGAGGCGACGGATGTGGCGGCTCTCCATGTGGTGAGCGGCCTCGCTGATGTCCTCATCAATGAAACAGTGAGTGACATCCTTCGACATGATCTCGCGAACGTTGGTGTTTGCAGGATCGCGCCCTTCGGCGATGGCGCGACAGCAGATGTCGCGGTCGGTGACGAGGCCCCTCGCCTCGCCGTTCTCCACCACCAGCAAGGATCCTACGTTACGGTCACGCATCCTGGTCGCGGCATTGCGCAGCGATGTATCGGGCTCGACCGACTCGGTCCCGGCGGTCATAAACTCTCGCACTAACATGGCCAGTCCTCCTCTCGTCGGTGCACACCGCCCGTTGAGAGGCTTCCGTTTCCGGCATCCGGTGCGGCGCCTCGCACCCCCACGTTTTCGGGCGCCACGGGAGCCCAAGGCGGCTGCGGGGGTACCTACAACTATAGTCCATGCCGCGGGATTTACCGGGATCGAGGGAGGGAAGACGATGCTGCGCCCCGCCGTGCGTCGCCTATACCTCAATCTCGATGGCGTCGGCGGTGGTGCGAACATTGCCTCAAGCGAAGGCAAGGGTCCGTCGCACGGCGGCGAGTATGCGGGGAACGTCGGGCAGGTAGTGCTTCTCGAGGCGATGCAGCGGCACCACCGTGTCGTAGCCGGTGACACGCTCGACGGGCGCCAGCAGGTTGAGCAGGCATTGCTCGGCGAGTTGCGCGGCGATCTCCGCGCCAACGCCAACAGTTCGCGCCGCCTCATGCACGATCACGCAACGCCCGGTTTTCTGCACCGACTCGATTATCGTGCGCATGTCGAGGGGCTTCAGCGTCGCCACGTCGATCATTTCGGCGCTGACGCCGTCCTCCGCCAGTCGATCCGCTGCGGCCAGCGTTTCCTGGATAGTCGCGCCCCAAGATACCAGCGTTACATCCGTGCCCTCACGAAGTACAAAGCAGACATCCAGTGGCAGCGCCCCGCCATTGTCAACCACATCCTGCTTTACCAAACGGTAGACGCGCGTGGGCTCCAGGAAGATCACCGGATCCGGATCGCGGATGGCCGCGAGCAGGAGGCCGTATGCGCGCGCCGGCGATGAAGGGATCACCACCCGCAGCCCGGGAATGTGGACGAACAGCGCCTCGGTACTTTCGGAATGATGCTCCGGCGCATGGATGCCCGCCCCGCACGGGGTGCGCAGCACCATCGGGCAGGTGAGCCGCCCGCGCGTGCGGTTACGCAGGCGCGCGGCATGGTTAAGGATCTGATCGATCGCCGGGTAGATAAATCCCATAAACTGGATCTCGGCCACAGGCTTGAGACCCTGCGCCGCCATGCCGATGGCCATGCCGGCGATCACGGTCTCGGAAAGCGGCGTATCGCGGACGCGCTCCGGTCCAAAGCGGTCGAGAAGACCTGCTGTGGAGCGGAACACACCGCCGTCCTTGCCCACGTCCTCGCCGAATACGACGACGTTCGGATCCGCGGCCAACTCCCACGCTAATGCATGGTTGACCGCCTCAACCAGCGTAAGCTCGGGCATTCTCCCCCTCTCCGACGTGACTGCCGGCTACCTCGCGGCGCTGATCCGCGAGCGCTGCGGGGAGCGTTTCGTACAAGTGGTCGAACATGCTCTCGGGTGGCTGGGCCGGGATCGCCTGGTAGCGCCGCACCGCGTCCTCTACCTCGTTTACGTTTTCGCGCTGAAGCTCCTGCTCTCTGGCCTCGTCCCACACTCCCGCGTGCGCGAGATAGCTTTTCAGCCGCGCGACAGCATCAAGCCGCCGTTGAGCTTCGACCTCGGCCGGGTCGCGGTAACGGGAGGCATCATCCGCCGTGGTGTGATCGCCCAGGCGGTAGCTCAGGCATTCCACGAGTGTTGGACCGCCGCCGGCGCGGGCCTTTTCGATTGCGGCGGCGGTCACGTGGCGCACGGCGATCACATCGTTGCCGTCGATCTGCTCACCAGAGAAGCCCGCGGCGATGGCCTTCTGCGCCAGGGTCTGCGCGGCACTCTGGGCGGCACGCGGCACCGATATCGCCCACTGATTGTTGTTGATGACGAACACCACAGGCAATTGCCAGGCGCCGGCCACGTTGATCGACTCATAGAAATCGCCCTTGGAAGTCGCTCCGTCACCCATGATGGCAACGGCAACGCGGGACTCACGGCGGTATCTGAAGGCATAGGCGATGCCGACTGCATGACAGGCATGGGTGCCCACCGGCACGCAGATGGGAAAGTCTTCGCGCGGCCCCTTGTAGTCCATGCCGCGCTCGTCCCCGCCCCAATAGAGCAGGATCTCAACGGGGCTGATGCCACGGACGAACTGCGCGGCGTAGTCGCGATAGGAAGGCAGGAGCACATCCTCTGGCCGCATGGCATGCCCCACGCCGACACCAACGGCCTCCTGACCCAGCGGCGAGGCATAGGTCCCAAGCTGGCCGGTGCGCTGCAGCGCGATAGCCTTGCGATCAAAGGTGCGGGTGAGCACCATCGTCCGATACAAGGGCAGCAGGCTCTGCGCATCGCTGAACGCCGATGGAAGAGGTTCGATGAGGTTCCCCTCCGGGTCGAGGAACTGAGTGTACGGGATCTCAAACTTCGCGACTGTCTTCATGACCTGGTCCGGTCGTCTCCGACTGAGGGCAACTACACTTCCATGATCCTCGCGTCCTTACCTCTGCAAGTATTGATGGCGGGCCTCTGCCTTGCCACCTTGCGCACCGAGATGATTGACTCACTGCGCGATTCGCGCCTGGTGCCCGGTCGCTCGCCGCAAGACCAAGGCCGTCTCTTGCGGCGGCGCAGCAGCTCTTTAGGCGCAACACCAAATTCACACGCTGCTCACGTTCGCATATGAATTGGACCAGGCGACCGACAGGTTTGTGGCACCCAGTATTGCAAGGGATTGTCTAATCTATTGATATAGCTTTCCGCGCGCAGACCACTATGCAGGCACGGCCATGATCGCCGCTTCGGAGAACCCGATGGGCACCGACGGCTTCGAGTTCGTCGAGTACACGGCGAAGGAGACGCATGCGCTCGCCGATCTGTTCGAGCGCATGGGGTTCACCGCCACGGCCCGGCACCGTTCCAAAGACGTGGTGCTGTACCGGCAGGGCGACATTCACTTCATCCTCAACCGCGAACGGCAGAGCTTCGCACAGGCCTTTGCGACGGTGCACGGGCCGTCGGTGTGCGCCTTCGCGATCCGCGTGAAGGACGCGACACGCGCCTATAAACGTGCCCTGAAGCTTGGGGCCGAAGCGCACCACGGCGCCGTCGGGCCTATGGAACTCAATATCCCTGCGATCCGCGGCATCGGCCGCAGTCTGCTCTATTTCATCGATCGCTATGGCGACCAGTCCATCTACGATGTGGACTTCGTGCCACTGGGAGCCAGAGCCCCCTCCTCCCTTCCCCCGCAACAAGGGGGGGAAGTCGGAGTGGCGGGTGCGGGCCTCACCCACATCGATCACCTGACCCACAATGTCCCGCGCGGCCGCATGGATGAGTGGGCGCAGTTCTACCAGCGGCTGTTCAACTTCCAGGAGATCCGCTACTTCGACATCCACGGCAAGGCGACCGGACTGAAGTCCCGCGCGATGGTGAGCCCCTGCGGCAAGATCCGCATCCCCATCAACGAGCCGGCAGATCCGAAATCGCAGGTGCAGGAATATCTCACCGCCTACCACGGCGAAGGCATCCAGCATATTGCACTGGCCACCGAGGATATCCATGCTACGGTGGAGCGGCTGCGCGCCCGCGGACTGCGCTTCATGGACGTCCCCGATGCCTACTACGAACGCATCGATGAACACGTGCCCGGACATGGCGAGGATGTCGAGCGCCTGCGCGTCAACCGCATCCTCATTGACGGGGCGCCGCAGCGCGGGATGGGACTGCTGCTGCAGATCTTCACAGAGCCCCTGATCGGCCCCATCTTTTTCGAGATTATCGAGCGCCGCGGCAACGAAGGTTTCGGCGAGGGCAATTTCCAGGCGCTGTTCGAGGCCATCGAGCACGACCAGTTCCAGAGAGGAGTCATCTGACATGAAGCGATGGATCTCGCTTCCGCGCATCGAAGGCATCGCTTCGCGCCAGGCGCACGCAGATATCCCCGCCGGCACCTACGAGCGCGAACTGGGGAAGGAAGGCTTCTATGGCCCCTCCAGCCAGATGTATCACCGGCATCCTCCGACCGGCTGGAGCGGCGTTGAGGGTCCGCTCAAACCCCGCGCCTTCGATACTACGCGCCTGGCCGAGCCAACCGCCTCGCCATGGCAGGCGACCGAGCTGCTCCGCAACGCCTCTGTCCGTGTCCGCTTCTGGCGGACGCGCGGGGCGATGGATCATCTCGTGCGTAACGGCGATGGCGACGAGCTGCTCTTCGTTCATGAAGGTAGTGGAGAGCTCTTCTGCGACTACGGGCACCTCTCGTTTCGAGAGGGCGATTACGTGCTGTTGCCGCGCGGGACGCTCTGGCGCATTGAGAGCGAAGCGCCCGCCGCGTTGCTGCTCATCGAGGCCAGCAATGACAGCTACCGTTTCCCCGAGAAGGGGATCGTCGGAACGCACGCCGTCTTCGATCCGGCCGTCCTCGACACGCCGAAGATCGACGACGCCTTCACCGCCCAGCAGACCGAGAGCGAATGGCACGTGGTGGTCAAACGCCGTGGTGCGCTCAGCACGGTTACCTATCCGTTTAACCCGCTGGACGCGGTGGGCTGGCACGGCACGCTGATGCCGGTCAGGCTCAACTGGCGCGACATTCGTCCGCTCATGAGCCACCGCTATCACGTACCACCCTCCGCCCATACGACCTTCGTGGCGGGCCGGTTTGTGGTGTGTACGTTCTGTCCGCGGCCGCTGGAGAGCGATCCCGGTGCGCTGCGGGTGCCGTTCTTCCATAACAATGACGACTACGAAGAGGTCATCTTCTACCACCGCGGCCAGTTCTTCTCCCGCGACAACATCCGCCCGGGCATGATGACACTCCACCCCGGCGGGATCACCCATGGGCCGCATCCCAAGGCCTTCGCCGCCGGT
>JBQTIC010000118.1:0-13387 GCA_052388435.1 Chromatiales bacterium
CTTCTCAGAGCACGCAAAGCAAAAAGCGTGGTTTTTGCTTTGCTTCATCTTCAACGGCTTGCCGCCGTCGAAGATGGCGGCACATCCCTGTGCCGCAGGAACCTCTGACTTAATCAGAGGTTCCTTAGCGCGGTCCGCTGATCCTGCCTGCGTGCTCAGCATTCATTATTCGATCACGCCGAGGCGGCCGTTGTGGCTGCCCATATACCAGTAGCGACCATCGGCGTCGACGATCGCCTTGCGGATCCCGACCCCCTGTGAGGGAAGCTCGAAGACCCGGAACTTCTCCGTAGCGGGATCGAACAGCGCCACCGTGTCGGTCTTGATCTCATTGGTCCACACGCGCCCGCGCGCATCCACGGTCACTGCATATGGTCCGCCGTCCTCGCCGGCCGGCATCGGGTACGCCTTGATGACCGCCTGTTTCACCGGGTCTACGTGCAGCAGTTTGCCGCTGCCGTAAAGCGTCACCCACAGCGTGCCGTCAGGTGCGATCGCCATGCGGCGCGGCTGGGACCCGCTCTCCAACGGCAGATCCGTGATCGTGGCGGTCGCCGGGTCCAGCCGCCCCAGCATGTCGCCGCCGATGCGACAGAACCAGACGTAGCCCTGATGGTCAATGGCGATGCCGTAGGGTCGGCCGCTGGTTTCATAGACGGTGATTTCTCCGGTGAGACGATTGAGGTGCCCTATGCGGTTGCCTGCCTGCACTGTGAACCAGATCGTGCCGTCAGGGCCGAACACGGCCGTGTGCGGGTCGCCGCCCTTGGGCACCTGGTGATCGATCACCTTGCCGGTCCTGGGGTCGAGTTCGCCGATAGTGCCGTTGCCATTGCCGGTGTACCAGATGATGCCGTCGGAATCGACGACCAGGCCATGTGGCTGCGCGCCCTTCGGCAGCTCCCACTCGGTGAACTGCCCGGTTTGCGGCTCGAAGCGGGCGATCTTGTTGCCCTGCATGACGGCGATGTAGATACGTCCGTCGGGTCCCGGTGCCGGATCGCGCGCGAACTTCGGTGTCGGCACCGGCCATTCGCGGATCGCGCCCGTGATGTCCCGCCCTCCGGGGACCACACCGTAGTTTGAGCCGCCGGCCAGTGCGCCTGCTGTCGCAGTCAGTGCCAGAACTGCGATGTTGAGCACGCCGACCCGTTTCATGCTGGCCCTCCTTGCTCTTTGCGTTGCTAAGGATATTGACCGGGGCGAGCCGCTCAGGGTTCGCGTGCAAGCCGACACGGGGAATGATTACGGACAGGGGTTGGGATAGCGCGTATGCACGGCTTCGATCTCTGCCAGAGCTTCGGGGGAGAGTTCAGCGTCGATGCTGGCGATGTTGGCCCTGAGCTGCTCCATCCTGGTGGCGCCGATGAGGGTGGTGGTGACAAACGGCTGTGTGTTCACGAAGGCGAGCGCCATCTGCGCCGGGTCGAGACCGTGCTTGCGCGCAAGCTCCAGGTACTCCCTGGTCGCTGCCTGACCTTCGGGCGTGAGGTAGCGCTTGAACTGGCCGAACATGGTCAACCGTGCGCCCTCCGGCCTGGCATTGTTGACATACTTGCCGCTGAGCACGCCAAAGCCGAGCGGTGAATAGGCCATCAGTCCGACCTGCTCGCGGTGCGCAACTTCCGCCAGACCGATCTCAAAGGTGCGGTTGAGCAGGCTGTACGGGTTCTGCACCGTCACCACACGGGGCAGACTCAGCCGCCTGGCAATCTCAAGGCTCTTCATCACGCCCCAGGCGGTCTCGTTGCAGAAGCCCACGTGCCGTACCTTCCCGGCGCGCGCGAGGTCGTGCAATACACACAACGTGTCTTCGAGCGGAACCGCGTCATCCTCCGTCGCGGGCGCGTAACCGAGCTTGCCGAAATAATTCGACTTCCGCTCCGGCCAGTGTGTCTGGTAGAGATCCACGTAATCGCTTTGCAGCCGTCGCAGGCTGGCGTCGAGCGCCGCCTCGATGTTGGCGCGATTAAGCCTCGCCCTGCCGCCACGGATCCACGGTATCCAGTCGCCGCGCCCGGCGACCTTGGTGGCAATGATGACCTTGCTGCGGTTCTTGCGCTTCGCGAGCCACGTGCCGATGTACTCCTCGGTGCGCCCGTACGTCTCCGCCCTCGACGGCACGGGATAGAGCTCCGCGGTGTCGATGAGGTTAATACCGGCGGCGACGGCGTAGTCGAGTTGCTCGTGCGCCTCGGCTTGCGAGTTCCGCTCGCCCCAGTTCATCGTGCCCAGACACAGGCGGCTGACGTCAAGGTCGCTGTTTCCGAGCTTCGAGTATTGCATGGCGCTCTCCTATCACCGCCGTGTCCTGCCCGGGTAAGATAACGCGCATGTCTGAGTCTATCGCAAACGCTTTCATGCTGCTGTTCGTCGTCATCGACCCGATCGGCGTGGCCTCGCTCTTCAGCGCGCTCACGCAGGGCTACTCCGTGAAGTTAGCACGCATCACGGCACTGCGCGGCGTGGCGGTCGCCTTCTTCATCATCGTCGCGTTCGCGCTGGGCGGCGGCAGCCTGCTCAGGTATCTCGGCGTGAGCATGCCGGCATTCACCATCGCCGGCGGGGTCCTGCTGTTTTTGCTCGCCGTCGACATGGTGCTGGTGCGGCAGTCCGGGCTGCGCACCACGACTCCGAGCGAGCAACAAGAGGCCGAACACAGGGCCGACATCAGCGTCTTCCCACTGGCAATCCCGCTGATCGCGGGTCCCGGGACGCTGACGACGGTGTTGCTGCTGACGGGCGAGCATGGATGGTCGCGCGAGAGCGCGGAGATTATCGGCATTGCCGCGGCGGTGCTGCTATTGACGCTCCTCGCGCTCTTGATGGCGCAGGCGATACAGCGGGTACTCGGCAAGACAGGTGTTAACGTAATCGTGCGGTTGTTCGGCATCCTGCTCGCGGCGCTCGCGGTGCAGTACGTCAGTAACGGCGTGCGGCAGGTACTTCGGACCGCGGCACCCGAGCCTTCGCCACAGATAGCGGCCGCTCGATACACTCGAGATGCGGCTGAAACGAAAACGCCGAGGGCAAGAAGTCTTTTGCCGATTCACAGTGACGCGCTCAATGGCGGCTTGTGGTTGCGCCATCACTCAATCCATGTACGTGATGATTATTGCCTGGACATGGTCACCCAGATGACGGTCGATATAGCCGATAAACGACTGTAGCAGTTGCCATTCGGCGTTCTGTTTCTTCGATTGGATCTCCGCCATGAGAACGCCGCCCTTACCCAGATCCCAGTTTATCCAGCCTGGATACTTCGTGTGAACCCATCGACCCTCTTTTTCCCGCAGGAGAGTAGTACCCTTGCCACGAAGCTTGCGCTCGGTTTCCTTCAGCAGTGTTGTCAGCGTGGGTTTGTCATTGGCAACCGGGATCACCTGTATAATTTTCATTTTGCTCGCTCCGTTCCCGGCCTGATGAGACCGAACCGGGTACTGGCCGATATTTGCAACCCGTACTCAACGCCCGTCACGCAAACTTTCGCGCCCCTTGGCCCTGCGGTCAAGGAGGCACGTCGTTCCCAAGTTGAAAGTCGAACCGGTCCTGTTCGGACTCGAATCCGATTGCGACGCCAGGCGGCTCACCAGCGGGGAAAAGTGGGGCGACGCAGCGGCAGATCGGGTCCGGGCGAGATGCGCGGGGCTTTCGGCGCATATGCCCTTTCCCATAGACTCCCCCTATGAGCGCCAGAAGAGCAAGTGAACGGACGGAAATCACTCTTGTTCGGCCGGATGACTGGCATGTGCACCTGCGTGACGGCGCCGCGCTCGCCGCGGTGGCAGCCGACACGGCGCGACAGTTTGCCCGCGCCATCGTGATGCCGAATCTCGCACCGCCGGTGGTGACCGTCGACCAGGCGCAGGCATATCGTGAACGTGTATTGACCGCGCTGCCGCTGGGGAGCGCCTTTCAGCCTCTCATGACGCTTTATCTCACCGACAACACGCCGCCGGCGGAAATCGCCCGCGCGAAGGCGAATGGCGCTGTCTACGCCGTGAAGTATTATCCCGCCGGCGCGACCACCAATGCCGACCTGGGTGTCACTGAGGTGAGTCACGTATGGGCGGTGATTGAGCAGATGGAGAAACACGGTCTGCCGCTGCTCGTGCACGGTGAGGTGGCCGATCCCTTCGTGGATGTCTTCGACCGGGAGATGGTGTTCATCGAGCACGTGCTGGCGCCGCTACTCGAGCGCTTCCCGGCGCTGAAGGTGGTGTTCGAGCATGTGACAACCGAGGAGGCGGTGGAGTTCGTACTCTCGCAGCCCGCGAACGTGGCCGCGACCATCACCGCACACCACCTGCTGCTCAACCGTAATGCAATGTTCGAGGGAGGGGTCCGTCCGCATCACTATTGTCTGCCCGTCCTGAAGCGCGAGGGGCACCGGCAGGCGTTGCTGCGCGCGGCAGTGAGCGGCAATCCGAAGTTCTTTCTTGGCACCGACAGCGCACCGCACGCGCGCGGCATGAAGGAAGCTCCATGCGGTTGCGCCGGCATCTACACGGCACACGCAGCGATGGAGCTGTATGCCGAGGCGTTCGGACAGGCGCAGGCGCTGGAAAAACTGGAAGGCTTTGCAAGCTTCTTCGGCGCAGACTTCTACGGTCTTCCGCGCAACCGTGAGCGGATTACGCTGCGCCAGGAGAGCTGGCGGCTGCCCGAAAGCCTGCCGTTCGGGGATGCCAGGCTGGTGCCGTTCCGCGCCGGCGGAGAGTGTCAATGGAAATTCCAGACGACGTAATCGCCCAGTTCGCCCCGAAGTCGCCGGTCGCAGGGCGCTTTCGCGGCTTTCTGCCGGTCGTCGTCGATGTGGAGACCGGCGGGTTCAATCCGGAGCGCGACGCGCTGCTCGAAATCGCCGCCGTGACCCTGAAAGTCGACGAGGCGGGGCGCTGGCAGCGCGCCGAGACCATCCATCGTCATGTGCAGCCGTTTGCAGGCGCGAATATTGATAAGGCGTCACTGGAGTTCACCGGCATCGATCCGAACCACCCGTTCCGAATGGCAGTCCCCGAGCGCGAGGCGCTGGAGGCCATTTTCAAGCTGGTGCGGCGCGAGGTGGCGAACCACGGCTGCTCGCGCGCCATCCTCGTCGGCCACAATGCCTTTTTCGATCTCGGCTTCGTGAAGGCCGCGACCGCGCGCGCGGGCATCAAGCGCAATCCCTTCCATTCCTTCACGACGCTGGATACGGCTTCGCTCGCGGGGCTGGTCTACGGGCAGACCGTGCTTGCACGTGCCGTGGAGGCGGCAGGGCTTGATTGGAAGCCTAACGAGGCGCACTCGGCGCTCTACGACGCCGAAGTGACCGCCGATCTCTTCTGCAGAATCGTCAACCTTTGGGATGCGCGTGCGTCCCACCGGTGCGGTTAGCGAGCTTAGGGATGCTCTGAATAAGTCCATCCTGGACTTCTCAGAGCACGCAAAGCAACAAGCGTGGTTTTTGCTTTGCTTCATCCTCAACGGCGCGCAGTCGTCGAGGATGGCGGCACATCCGTGTGCCGCAGGAACCTCTGACTTAATCAAAGGTTGCTTAGCGCAGTCTCGATGCAGGCGCTGCCTTCCTTGACGGTCACGAGCGTAGCTCTCAGACTGTTGCCACGATCCGCGTGAAGTGCAGAACAGATCGCGGGACTTGTCCCGATCGAGAATCAGAACAAAATCTGTTTTCCAACGTTGCCATCGGAGTCTGGGGAGCGGTGGACGTATCGCGATGGAAAATGTGACAGCACCAGAGAGTCGCGCGTCGCGCCTGCTCGTCGTGGAAGACGACGCTACCCTGGCGAGGCTGATGGTCCATTGCCTCAGCAAGGTGGGTTACGAGGTGAGCCACGTTCCGGATGGACGCGCCGCGATTGATCTCATCGATCGTGAGCCGCCGGTCGACCTGGTTGTTCTTGATTTCCTGATGCCTTATGCGGACGGTTATCGAGTGTTGCGGACGTTGCGCTCCACGCCCGCATGGGAAGCAGTGCCTGTCATCTGCGTCACCGGCACCTCGCACGAAGACACGGTTATTCAAGGCTTACGTGTGCGCTCCGATGCGTTTCTCACCAAGCCCTTCCATCCCGAGGAGCTGGTGGCCTGTGTACGCCAACTATTGGCGACTTGAGCGGAACCCGATGCAGCCGCTATTCTGGGAGCAGTCGCACGAGCATCTGGACAGATCCTTCACCAGGGAATCGGCGGATTGTCCCGCGGTATGAAGTGGCGACGGGCCGCCATTGCGTTCGTTCTTCTCTGCGCATGTGCCAAGGCTGAAGAGAAGCCCTCCTCAGAGCCAGCGCTTGATCCTGACGCACTTTACGGCGAGGCGCGCGCGGCTGCAAAAGCTCAGCGCTATGACGAAGCAGAGTCCCGCTTCCGCGCGCTTGCGGAAAAATATCCAGACAATCCCGACTACTTACTGGGTCTCGGTCAAGCACTGCTGGCGCAGGGACGCGTCAAGGAAGCGGTTAACATCCTTGAGCGTGCACGTGCCCTGGCGCCGCAGTACCTTGATGTATTGCAGGTGCTCGCCCAGGCTTACCGGGCCTCTGGGGATCCCGACGCGGCGCGGCGGACGTATGTGGCGGCGCTGTCGCAGGCACCCGAGGCGGAGTGGGCGCGCGTTGGTCTTGCAACGCTCGCGCGGACAGGACAATCGCGGGTGACGGTCGCTCTCGGTTCCGAGACGACTTACACCGAACGCGACGATACCTGGCATGAGTCTGGCATCGCTGTCGAATACAGTTGGGCGCCGCGCTCGCTGTTGGGCATCCGCGCCGCGCGCTCGGAGCGTTTCGAGCTTGATGACGATCTGTTCGAATTCTACGCGAGCGTGCCGGCGACACGAAGAATTACCGTGAGCGGGCGCGGGCAGTTCAGCTCGACGCATCGGGCGCGACTCGAACACGCAGGCTTCCTTGAAGCAGCGCTTGCCTTGAAACACGGCTACGTGGTCTCGCTCGGCGGTGGTCGTACCGACTATACGATCGGCCCTTCCGACAGCATTGCCGCCAGCATAGAGAGGTATGTTGGGGACTATCGCCTCGCCTACACGCTCACTATGACGGATCCCGAGGGCGCAGGCTGGAGCGCGGCCCACCGGTGGTCGGTGTCCCGTTACTATGCCCACGGCAGCCACGTTGGCGTTGCGCTCGGCTTTGGCAAGGAAACCGACGTAACCGTTACCGGCTCGCCTGCGCTGGAGTTCGATTCCTGGGGGGGTGGCATTGGGGGTCGCCACTGGCTCAACGATCACATCGCGCTGGACTACGGCCTGGGCTATACAGGACTGGAGTCCGAAACCGGCGATCACCTGGACCGCACGACACTGCATGTGGGAGTCGCTGCTCGATTCTGACCGCTGGCTGCTTTCCGAGCTGCCGCGGCTGTCGCAAGGGTTCGCGCTGGCGAGCATCGCGTTGTTCGTCGTGACACTGGGGATGATCCTCAGTGTCATTCTCATACGGGTCCGGGTGCTCTGGTCGGCGTTGCGCGAGCGTCGCCTGGCAAGGCATTGGGACCCGGTGCTCATCGCCGCGGCGGGAGGAGCCGACGTCTCCCCTCCACGTCTAAGCCGTAGCGATCGTAAGCGAGTGCTCAAGATATGGTGCACAGTCAGCGGTCATGTGGCTGGCGAGGCTCTCGAAAGACTCAATGCGGTCGCCCGGCAATGCGGTCTTGAGCGCTTCGTGCTCACTATTCTGAGACCGAAGCTTCTGCCCTTCGCCGACCACTCGCCCGCGATCTGCCTGTATGCCATCCAGGCTGCGGAACGTCTGCGCCTCACCACCGCCTGGAACGCGCTCGAGCGCCTTGCGGCCAAGGGCCAGGCTCCCCTGGATCGCTACGCGGCGCGTGCCATGGTGGCGCTCGACGCGCGGCGCGCGGCGCCGGCGATCGTGCCAGTGCTCGTGCGCCAGGGACGGTGGGCGCGACACCTGGTGGAGGAACTGGCCGAGGCGGGTGTCGCGCGATCCATCGATGCCTATGCAGATATTCTGAGCAACGCTGCGGAAGAGGCCGTCCCCGGACTCGCGTTGCTCCTGGAACGTTGCGGCGACCCCAGCGTCTCCAGCGCGGTCCGCCGGCGTTTGAAGGATCCGCGGATTACCGACCCTGACGCGCTGGCCGCGCTGCTACATGCGCTCAGCGTGATCGGTGAAGCGGGAGATCACGGTTTCGTGGAGCCCTTTATCAGTCACGAACTGTGGTACGTACGGATGCGCGCGGCGCAAGCGCTGGGCCATTGCGGCGACTGGCGCGATGCGGGCCTGCTGGAAAGCTTGCTCTGCGACGTCAATTGGTATGTCCGTTATCACGCGGCACGGACGATGGCGCGCATGGAGGGAATCGGCGTCGACGGTCTGCGGACGATACAGGGGCGCATCACCGACCGTTATGCGCGCGACATGATCATCCACGTAATCGCCGAGGTCGAGGCGCCGGCGGTGCGAGCATGACTTATCTCGAGCAGTTCGTGCTGAATTTCTTCCTGGTGTACATGCTCATCGCGTTCGGGGTATACACCACACTCAACCTGCTCGCACTGTTCTGGTTTCGCAAGTATGCCGAACTGCGCGAGAACCTTCTGAGTGAAACGCTGCTGACCGGTCACGAACCCGGAGTTTCCATCATCGTCCCCGCCTACAACGAGGCCGGCGCTATCGTCAGCTCCGTGCGTTCTCTGCTGCAGCAGCAGTACGGAGATTTTGAAGTGATCGTGGTCAATGACGGCTCGACGGATGACACCTTGGCGATGCTGACGCAGGCGTTTGAACTGTATTCGTTTCCGCAGGCCTACTGCCGGCGCGTCATCACCGAGCCAGTACGGGGTGTTTATCGATCGCGCGTTGCTCCACGCTTGCGTGTCGTTGACAAGGAAAACGGCGGCAGCAAGGCGGATGCCGCTAACGCTGGTCTCAATACCGTGACGCGACCCTTGTTCTGTTGCATGGATGCCGACTCGGTGCTTGATCGCTACGCTCTGTTGCGCACCGTGCAGTTCTTTCTCGACGACAAGCGCGTTGTCGCCTGTGGCGGCACCTTGCGGCCGCTGAACGGCTGTGTCGTTGAAGAGGGCAATCTGGTCAAGGACGGTCTGCCGCGAAATCCCCTCGCCTTGTTTCAGGTCCTCGAGTATCTGCGCAGTTTTCTCTGTGGCCGTGTCGGGTGGGCGCAACTGCATGCGTTACTGATCATCTCTGGCGGCTATGGAGTATTTCGCACGGAGAACGTCATCGCCGCGGGTGGATACGATCACGCCTCGATCGGCGAGGACATGGATCTGGTATTGCGCCTCCATCGAGCGATGTTGCGAGCGGGAACGCCGTACCGTCTGCAGTTCGCTCCGGAAACGACCTGCTGGACTGAGGTGCCTGAATCCCTGCGCGTGTTCGGGAATCAACGCGCGCGGTGGCAGCGGGGACTGGGGCAGTGCCTGTGGAGGCATCGCTCACTGTTCTTTTCATTGCGTGCTCCGATGCTCGGCTGGGTCGCCTTGCCGTTTTTTCTGCTGGTGGAGTTGCTGAGTCCGCCGATTGAACTGGCAGGCTACGTTGTCTTCGCCTATTTTTCTTTCACGGGGCGGCTCGACCTGTTGAACGCCACGGTCGTGATGACCTTCGCGATCGCTCTCTCCATCCTGCTCTCGACGACATCACTCCTCCTCGACACTCTCTCGCCGGACCGCCGCGGGCGGGTCGGGACTACGCTGACGCTCGTTGTTGCCGCCTTGTTCGAGCCGCTGCTTTATCATCCAATCCATACCTACTACCGGTTGTTGGGCACCTTTCAATGGATCATGCGGCGTCGCCCGAGCTGGGGTGTGATGACCCGCTCGACACGGTGGCAAAAGTCTTGAGAACGGTTATCAAACCGAGCCGCTATCGACCTGGGTCGATCGTTGTCAGAAAACTCCCCTGCGGGGCCGCGCTGCTCCCTGTGACACAGGGGGGCGAGGGGGGATTTCCTTGGCCACCATCTCAGACCTTTTGCATGGGTTAGCGAAGCAAAGCAAAAACGACGCTTTTTGCCTTGCGTGCAGAAGTCCAGGATGGACTTATTCAGAGTTTCCCTAACAGGCGCGCGTGCCAACTTCGCGCGCGCAGCAGTAGCTCGTCCTCGTCGAGCGTCAACAGCGCGCGCTCTTTCAGCAGCCGCCTGCCACCGACCCACACGTCGGTCACTGCATCGCGGCCGGCGGCGTACACCAGGCTGGAGATGGCGTCATACACAGGCTGGGTCGAGCAATGACCGAGGTTTACGGCGACCACATCTGCTGATTTGCCCGGCCGCAGCGAACCGGTGATGTCGTCGATGCCCAGCGCGCGCGCGCCGTTGAGGGTCGCCATCTGCAGCGCCAGCGCGGCGGGAACTGCCGTCGTATCGCCCGCCACCGCCTTGGCGAGCAGCGCGGCGGTGCGCATTTCGCCGAACATGTCCAGGTCGTTATTGCTGGCGGCGCCGTCGGTGCCGATGGCGACGTTGACGCCCGCCCGCGTCAGCCTGGCTACCGGGCAGAAGCCGCTCGCCAGCTTGAGGTTGGATTCCGGGCAGTGCAGGACGTGTACACCCTGAGCGGCCACGGCGCCGATCTCGTGGGGCTCAAGCTGGGTCATATGCACGGCCAGCAGTTGCGGCGTGAGCAGACCCAGCCGTTCCAGCCGCTTGAGCGGACGCTCGCCGGTCTGGGCGAGCGCGTTGCGCACCTCATCGGCCGTCTCGTGGACGTGCATGTGAATGGGAATATTGAGCTCGCCGGCATACGTCGCCAGCTTCTCAAACGACGCGTCCGAGACGGTATAAGGCGCATGCGGCGCGAACGCCGTGCGGATGAGCGGGTGATCTCGGAGCCGGTCATGCAACTCGATACCCTTGCGCAGGTAATCGGCGGCGTCCGTTGCCCAAGCCGAGGGGAACTCGATCAGAATGAGGCCCACCGTGGCGCGTATCCCGGTGCTTGCCGCCGCCTGTGCCACCGCGTCCGGGAAGAAGTACATGTCGGCGAAGCAGGTCACCCCGCCGCGCAGCATCTCGGCAATGGCGAGCAGGGTGCCGTCGCGGACGAACTCCGGGCTTGCCCATTTCCGCTCCGCCGGCCAGATGTAATCCTGCAGCCACTGCATGAGCGGCAGATCGTCGGCGTAGCCGCGCAGCAGGGTCATCGCCGCGTGCGTGTGGGCATTGACGAGGCCGGGGATGAGGGCGTGATTAACCAGCCGTACCGTCTCACGCGCCTGATAGTGTTGTTCGGCTTCCGTGCCGGGCAGAAGCGCGACGATGTTGCCGCCGTCCACGGCGATAGCGTGATGTTCGAGCACGGCGCCGCGAGGTTCCACGGGCACCACCCACGGGGCGTGGATGAGCGTATCGACGGGTTGCGGTTGCATGGACGCAAGA
Organism: Chromatiales bacterium; assembly: GCA_052388435.1. Taxonomy (GTDB): domain Bacteria; phylum Pseudomonadota; class Gammaproteobacteria; order JAJPIJ01; family JAJPIJ01; genus JBQTIC01. Next base: position 11,392 of record JBQTIC010000118.1, read on the forward strand.
TTCTACATGCGCCCCTTCCCGTATTGTTATCCTTGCCATATCCGTCGATGATCCGCACCGATCATCATGCTCGCGACTGACACCCCTGCCGCAGAGACGTACCGTGCCGTGGACTGGCGCGACGGTGCGCTCGTGCTGCTCGATCAGCGGCGCCTTCCGGCCGACGAGGTCTATTTGCGCCTGTCAAGCGCCGGGGAGGCGGCCGAAGCGATCACAGCGATGGTGGTACGGGGCGCCCCGGCGATAGGAATAGCCGCTGCCTACGCGGTGGTACTTGCGGCGCGAGCGGCCTTCCGCGAAACCGGAGCCGCATGGCGCGAACGCATACAGCCCGATTTGCAGCGCCTGCGGGAGGCGCGGCCGACGGCGGTCAATCTAGCGTGGGCGCTGGCGCGCATGCAGCGGCGTTTTGACGCAATTGACGGCGACCCGGAGACAGTGTTGGCGGCCGAGGCGCGCGCCATCCACGAGGAAGACATCGCTGCCAATCGCCGCATGGGCGAGATCGGCGCTGCGTACCTGCAGCGTGAAACGACGGCCTTGACTCACTGCAATGCCGGGGCGCTGGCGACCGGCGGTTACGGCACGGCGCTCGGCGTCATACGCACCGCGCACGCACGTGGTCTGCTGAAGACGGTCTATACGACGGAGACGCGGCCCTGGCTGCAGGGTGCGCGACTTACCGCGTGGGAGCTGACTCGCGACGGCATTCCCACCACCCTCATCGCCGATGCCGCTGCCGCTCACCTGATGAGGACGCGGGGCGTGGACTGGGTCATCGTCGGCGCCGATCGCATCGCTGCCAATGGTGATGTCGCCAACAAGATCGGCACCTATCAGCTCGCGTTGACCGCGCACGCGCACGGCACGAAGTTCATGGTGGTGGCCCCAACCTCGACGTTTGACTTAAGCATCGCCGGCGGCAACGCCATCCCTATCGAGTCGCGCGACGGCGAGGAGTTGCTGAACGACGGCAACACGCGCCGCGCCGCCGCCGATGCCAGTGCGTGGAACCCCGTCTTCGACATCACACCGGCGGCGCTCATCGACGTGATCGTAACCGAGCGCGGCGCCATCGAGCGGCCCGACAGGGCCGGTGTCGCCGATGTCCTCAAGGCATGATGCACTGCGCAGGCTCGCGCCGGCCGGAACGACTCGGTATCCATGGCTCACGTTTCGCGCGCTCCGCGACAGAATGGAAAGCCTTGGATTGGGAGAGTAACGTGAGGTCTAATGTGGCGCGAGTTGAACTTGAGGTTCCCCGGCGCTTTGCGCCACCGACTCGTTCGACCAGCACGGCTTCGCCGCTCGCCCCCATGACGATTCACTTAGCTGAGTTAAGTTCATCGGCAAAGCGTACTGCTCAACTCGCGCCCCGTTAGCCCCCGCAAAGACATGTTTGCTCGGCCGTCCCAGCGCATGAAGTGGCCATCGTAATTGCGATTGTCTTGGCCGCCCCTTGATGTTTCTCGCGGAGGCTTGCGGTAAATTCCACGGCAGCCCCGGCTGCGGGTTCTTTACTTTCTTCGCGCTTCTCCTCGTCGTTCCCACACTCGTCGTCGAATCCTGGCTCTTTGCGTCTCCTCTGAACACATGGGCGTTCTGGATCGTGTTCGAAGTTGTTGCGTTCGTGATTTTGGCGGTTGTAGCGTTTGCGGTGCTTTCGGTCGTGTCTCTTGTGCGCCGCGCATGACCAACGGTTTCTCACAACTCAAGGCCTGTGGCCTGCCTGAGGCGTTCTGGCCCGCGAGTCGCTGGTCAATCGGTTTCGCGAAGAATAACCCGCATGCCATCGAACCCGGCTTGCGCGCCAACGAACGTGGCGTGAACACAATGCCTGGACGATAACGCCCGACGTCCGAGCGAGATCTATTGAGCCTTGCATTAAGAGTGAACTATTAGCAGTCATTCCTGCGAAAGCAGGAATCCAGTGAAATACTGGTGCCGGCTTCCGCCGGCATGACGAAAGGCTGTTCACCGATTCTGCAAGGCTCAG